>CANEUJ010000099.1 GCA_947441745.1 Neisseriaceae bacterium
ACAGCAGAATTCGTAAGTCGAGGATGACGAAAAAAATGTCATCAACTATGGTGTCAAATTTATTTTAAAACAATTTAACAGCATATTCTCCAATCCTTTAAGCGATTGCCATACTCTTTATTTTTGCATTGGCAATTACTACTATTTTTCTCATCAAAGCTGTTATTGCAACCATAGGTTTTTTACCAGCAGCAATAAGTCTTTTATAAAACTCACCAAGTATGCTTTTACTTCTAGCAGCTGACATTGCGGCCATAAATAAAAGCCTTTTCACATCTTCTCGTCCACCGCGGGTACATCTATAACCTATTTTTTGACCACTTTCATTAGGGTGAGGAGCAACCCCTGCTAAGCTTGCAACCTGCCTACGATTCATAGTTCCAAGCTCAGGTAATTTACTCAGTAACCCTATTGCAGTAATCTCGCCGACTCCAGATATCTCTGCTACTAAAAGTTCAACCTTAGCCTTTAGTTTAACATCTAATGATATTAAACGGTACTGAATCTTTTCTATTTTAGCAATTTCTAATTCTAGAAAGTTAATAAATGCCTCATTGCTTTCTTTCATGCTTTTATTTTCAGGGGATTTTAACCTATTTTTCTCTTGAACCAATGATTGTTTTAATTCATCTCGCCTTGATGAAGCCTCAAGCAACTTTTTAGAGTTTGCATCCATTTGTATATGCAAACCTAGTTCCATATGCCTTTCTTTTGCATACCTAGCTATTCCTTCTGCATCTATAGAATCTGACTTACCTAATTTACCAGTAGAGCGAATAAAGTTTTTTACTTTCACATTATCAGCTCGATGGACATTCAAACCTTTTGATTGTAAATAAATTATAAGCTCAGCTTCATAGCCACCAGTATTCTCTAACACAATTAGTGCATCTTTTAAGTGCCCTTTTAATTCTTTGGTTATTCTTGCAAATCCAGACTTATTATTACTATATGGCTTAGCTTTATCACCACCATGTACAGCAATATATAACTCATTTTTTCCAACATCTATCCCAATAAAATTATGATACACTTATGTACTCCTTAAAAAAACTGGATGTTTATGATTGTAAGCGGGCGTTAAAACCCAAACAACTATTCAAACGTATTTAAGGAGGTTTGATCTGGGTACCTCGATGACAACGGTTGTAAAACCAAATCCCAAACGGTAGCCCACGATCGCGTGGGGTATGTTTTACTATATCCCACAACTCCTTAACCAATAGGAGATGATTGTATCAAGTTTCCACTAAGAATTCTACCTTACAATCCCAGACACAAACTGGTCGCTGCCTAAATGCGAGTCTGGGATCCATGGACTAAAAAATATCAGGCAAGCTTCTCTTTGGAATGTTATCAAATACTCATACATGATATAATTATGTCTATTTTTATTAAGTTAGTTGTAGATTATGGAAAAAGCATTTAGGGACGAGTTTTTTTTGGCTGGGATTCAACTAGCTGAATTAGCATCAGATATCAGTCGTGATTATTTTCGTAAGCCTTTAAAGATTGACTCTAAAACTTATGATAATTCACCAGTCTCGATTGCCGATAAAAAAATTGAGGAAATCCTTAGGGCTTGGATCAAAAACAATTATCCAAGCCATGGTATAATAGGCGAAGAGTATCTTGAACAAAATCCAAATGCAAAATATACTTGGGTTATTGACCCAATTGATGGAACAGTTGCTTTTTTGTGTGGTAAACCAACTTTTACAACACTAATATCCTTACTTGAAAATGGTTTGCCCCAAATTGGAATTATAGATCAACCAATACTTGAAGATAGGTTTGTTGGGGTTAATGGACATGGTGCGTGGTTAAATGGTAAAAAACTTGTAACTAGCGATATTAAGTTATTAGCTGATGCTAGATTAAATGCTACAACACCATATATGTTTAAGACAGATATCGAACAACAAAAGTTTTCTTTATTAAAAGAACAGGTTAAACTCACTGGTTTTGGAGGGGATGCCTATTCTTATGGTTTATTAGCTAATGGGCATATCGATTTAATTATGGAAGCTGATTTACATTTTTATGATGTTGCAGCATTGATACCTGTTATTGAGGAAAGTGGTGGGGTTATTACTGATTGGAGCGGTAATAAGATTACCCAGGAGGGCTTTCGCGGTCAGTGTTTGGCGTCAGCTAATCAAAAACTACATGAATCTACACTTAGAATTATTGCTTAAAAGGGATAAAATTGAATACGAGATTAAGAATTGCAATTCAAAAATCTGGAAAACTATCTGATGGTAGTATTGACTTATTAAATAAATGTAGTTTTAATATAAAACCTGCCAAAAACCATTATTTGGTTAAATCAGATGAATTAAATACTGATTTTTTAATGGTTAGGGATGATGATATTCCTGGTTTTATTGATAGTGGTGCTTCAGATATCGGTATTGCTGGAGAGAATTTATTTACAGAGTATCAGCTTGATAATCCTAATAGTAATATTGAAATAATATCACGTTTAAAATTCGCTACTTGTAGATTGAGTATTGCGGTTATTAATAGTGGTAGTGTTAAATGTCTAAACGATTTAAATGGTAAAACTATTGCAACTTCATATCCTTCAACTCTAAAAAATTTCTTAAACAAAAATAATATCAATGCTAAAATAATTGTAATGCATGGTTCGGTTGAGTTAGCCCCCAAAATTGGTATTGCGGATGCTATTTGTGATTTGGTGTCAACTGGTACAACACTGAAAGAAAATGGTTTATTTGAAATGGAAGTAATTCTGAGAAGCGAAGCGGTTTTAGTTGGGCGTAAGGGGATTCGTGCCGATATCAAAAAGAGGGTTGATGAGCTAATATTTAGATTTCAAAGTGTGATTAAAGCAAAAAATAGTAAATATATTATGTTACATATAGATAAAGCAAATGTAGATAAATTAAAAACTCTATTACCTGGATGCGAAGCTCCAACTACGCTAGCACTTGATGGTTATCCTGACAAAGTTGCAGTGCATGTTGTGTGTGAAGAAAATGTATTTTGGGATACTATATCAAAACTTAAAAGCATTGGTGCAACTTCTATATTATCTGTTGCAATTGAAAAGATGATGGAATAGAAATGCTAAAAGTTAATTGGGTAAGTTTGAGTTTAAGCGAAAAAAATAGTATCTTATCTAGAGGAAGTAGCCTAGGTAATGATAATAATTTGTCTAATATAGTAAGTGCTATTATAACTAATGTAAAAGCAAATGGTGATAATGCACTTTATGAATATAGTCAAAAATTTGATGGTGTGAAATTAGATACTCTTCTTGTAAGTAAAGAAGAATATCTAGCGGCTGATAGTCTTTCGCAACATTATAAAGACGCAATTATTAAGGCTTATGAGAATATTAGTCATTACCATAATATAAGTAAGCCAAAAGAGTTTTCTTATACCAAAGATGGAATAGTACTGGGTAAAATATATCGTCCAATTGAAAAGGTTGGTTTATATATACCAGGTGGTACTGCAACTCTTGTGTCAACTTTAATGATGCTAGCAGTTCCTGCACAGATTGCAGGGTGTGAAGAGAAAATATTAGTAACTCCGCCGATGAAAGACGGTAGTATATCTCCTGCTATTTTATTTGCGGCAAACGTATGTGGAATTGACAAAATCTACAAAGTTGGTGGAGCTCAAGCAATTGCTGCATTAGCTTATGGTACAAAATCTATTCCAAAAGTTCATAAGATTTTTGGCCCTGGTAATAAATACGTTACTGAGGCAAAATTACAAGTATCGGTTGTGGGAAGTATGACAGCGATTGATATGCCAGCAGGCCCTTCTGAAGTATTGGTTATTGCTGATAAAAATGCAATACCTGAGTTTGTCGCAAGTGACTTACTTGCTCAAGCTGAACACGATATTGATGCACACGTTGTATTGGTTACCCCAGATAAAGATTTTGCTGATAAAGTATTAGCACATCTATTAATTCAAAAAAATCAACTATCAAGACGTGAAATAATAGATAAATCTTTAGCTAAAAGTGTAGTTATAATAGCGAAAGATATTGATGAATGCTTGGACATATCAAATGTTTACGCACCAGAACATTTAATCCTTCATTTAGATAATGCAATGAATTATTTGTCGCAGGTTAGAAATGCAGGTTCAGTCTTTGTTGGTAAATGGTCTCCTGAGTCAGCCGGAGATTATTCTAGTGGAACGAATCATGTATTACCAACTTATGGATATGCCAATATGTATAGTGGACTAGATGTGATTGGGTTTATGAAAGCTATATCATTTCAAGATTTAAGTCCTCAAGGTCTTAAAATGCTTGCTCCAAGTATAGAGAATTTAGCAACATTAGAAGGGCTTGACGCTCACAAAAATGCGGTTAGTATCAGACTCGAGCACTTAATAAAGGTAGAAAATGTCTAATTGGTTACAACAAATTACGCGTCCTGAAATTTGGGCAATGAAAGGCTATAGTTCAGCTCGTTCAGAAATGGCGGATTTTGTCGGCATGATACAGCTTGATGCTAATGAAAATCCTTACCTACCATACCCCATGTCAAAAGAAGTGTATCAACTCAATCGCTATCCTGAGCCACAACCCAAAACGGTTATCTCACGCCTGGCCGCGATTTATGGAGTACACAAAGACCAAGTACTTATAGCTCGTGGGATGGATGAAGTTATGGATTTACTAGTGCGGGTGTTTTGTATTCCATATAAAGATAGTATTTTATTCATGCCTCCAACTTATGGCTATTATCAAGTGGCTGCAGATATTTCTGGAATTAGTATTATAAAAGTCAATCTAGAGGATGATTTTAGTCTTGATGCTGATAAATTAATTAGTGCAGGGCGAGATAAAGTAAAAATAGTGTTTTTATGTACCCCGAATAATCCAACTGGAAATATCATTGATATAGCAGTAATTGAAAAAATAGCTCTAAATATGCCAAATAGCATTATAGCTGTAGATGAAGCTTACATGGAGTTTGCCGATGCACCATCGGCTGTTTGTTTATTAAATAAATATCCAAATTTGGTAGTTATGAAAACACTATCCAAAGCTTATGCTTGTGCTGGGGTTAGAATTGGTACATTATTAGCAAGTAACGAGATTATTAGGCTAATTAGTAAGGTGATCGCTCCTTATCCAATTCCTATGCCATCGATAAGTTTGATTACTCAAGCATTATCTCCATTTGGCCTAGAGATCGCAAATAGTAATATTGATGTTATAAAGCAAGAGCGTGAACGGATGTATCAAGAGTTATCTAAGATATCAGATATTTATGTTTATAAGAGTCAGGCTAATTATTTACTAATCAAAGTATCTGAAGCTAGTAAGGTTTATCAGCATTTTTTATCGCGTGGAATTATTATTCGTAACCGTAGTCGTGATATTCCTAACACTATAAGGATCTCTATTGGTAATCCTTTAGAAAACAACCTAGTGTTAAGAGGTTTTGGAGCTAATATTAAAGAATACCTTGTTAGTGAAAGAACTGCAGTAATTGTTAGAAAAACCAATGAAACCGATATACTAATTAGAGTTAATTTAGATAAAAAAGAGCCAATTAAAATTAGTACTGGAATTGGTTTTTTTGATCATATGCTTGAACAACTAGCCAAACATGGTGGTTTTAGCTTAGAAATTAGTGCCAAAGGTGATACTCATATTGATTATCATCACACAGTTGAAGATGTAGCTATTTCATTAGGTCAAGCACTTAAGAGTGCACTAGGAGATAAACGAGGAATTAATCGCTATGGATTTGTATTACCTATGGATGAAGCAAATGCAGCTGCTAGTATTGATTTAAGTGGGCGTGGGGTTTTGGTATTTAAGGCTCATTTTCCAAGCCCTTTAATTGGAGACTTCCCAGTTGAATTGGTAGAGCATTTCTTCTTGAGCTTTTCTGATAAACTTGAAGCTGCAATTCATTTGTCAGCAACAGGGGAAAATGCTCACCATATGGTCGAAGGATTATTTAAGGCTTGTGCTAAGGCGCTAAACCAAGCTATAAAAGAGACAAG
>CANEUJ010000100.1 GCA_947441745.1 Neisseriaceae bacterium
TAAGTTGGGATGACATTTTATTTTATTACTAAAAACCCCCGATTATCATAATCGGGGGTTTTTATATGCTAGGGCATGAACGCCAAAGCCTACGCTACGATGACAAGTTACTCTACCTTGGCAATGTCTTCTTCTGCGTACTCAGCCATTAAGGCATTATGCCGAGCTTTGTGGAAAGCAAGACCAGTACCAGCTGGAATTAAGCGCCCCATGATAACGTTTTCTTTAAGTCCACGTAGATAATCTACACGTCCAGCAACAGCAGACTCAGTTAAGACTCTAGTTGTTTCTTGGAACGATGCTGCAGATATAAACGAATCAGTTGATAATGAAGCCTTAGTAATACCAAGTAATATATTGCTAAATTCAACTGCTTGTAACCCTTGATTCACTAAACTATCATTTTCATCCATAATTGCTGCACGTTCAGCTTGTTCACCCTCAAGGTAAATATTACTATCGCCAGGATTCACAATAACTACACGACGTAACATTTGACGGACAACTACTTCAATATGTTTATCATTGATCTTAACACCTTGTAAGCGGTATACTTCTTGAATTTCTGAAGCGATATATTTGGATAATTCCTCAATACCTTTCATGGCTAATAACTCATGAGGATCAACTGGACCATCAACAATCATCTGACCTAACTCAACAAACTCACCATCATTTACCAAGATATTTTTATCTTTTGGAATCGAAAGTTCAACAAAATCACCACTACTAGCAGCAATCTTAACTTTATGTTTACCTTTAGTTTCTTTTTGGAAAGAAATAATACCTGATATAGGTGATAGCATACCAGCATCTTTAGGTATACGAGCTTCAAATAACTCAGCAACACGCGGTAATCCACCTGTAATATCACGTGTTTTAAGTGATTCTTGTGGTTTTTTAGCAATAACATCACCAGCATGTACTGTCTCAGTATCACGTACAGTAATAATATCACCAATTTGGAAGCTAATGATAACTGGCGTATCAGTACCAGTAATCTTAACCTCTTTACCATTTGTATCATACAAACGTGCTATTGGGCGAACGTTCTTATCTTTATTTCTCGCACCCTTAATTTTGGATGAATCAATAACTTTAAGTGTAGTAAGACCAGTTACTTCATCAGCTTCTTTTACAACTGTAACACCTTCTTCTACATTTTCAAGAACAATAGTACCTGAGTACTCAGCTACCACTGGACGAGCATGTGGATCCCAAGATGCTAACTTGCCACCAGCAGTTATATTCTGACCATCTTCAACATATATTGTAGAACCATATGGAATCTTATGTTGTTCACGCTCACGACCGTGCCCATCTAAAATAATGACTTCAACAGATCTAGAGATAACAACCATTTCACCATTTTGTCTAGTTACATAACGTAAATCACGGTATTGAACTACACCTGAAGATTTAGCCTCAATCTTACTAACAGCAGCCGAACGAGATGCAGCACCCCCAATATGGAATGTACGCATCGTTAACTGTGTCCCTGGCTCACCAATCGATTGAGCAGCTATAATACCGACTGCTTCACCAATATTAACTAAATATCCACGAGCTAAATCACGTCCATAACATTTGGCACATAATCCATAACGCGTATCACAAGTAAGAGCCGTTCTTACTTTAACTTCATCAATATTACTTTCATCAATTCTACTAACTATATCTTCATCAATAAGAGTTCCAGATAATGCCAAAACAGCTCCAGTATCAGGTTCAATAACATCATTAGCACATACACGACCTAGAATACGATCACGTAATGACTCAATAACATCCCCACCTTGAATTACCGATTTCATCACAACACCCTCAGTAGTACCGCAATCAAGTTGAGTAATTACTAAGTCTTGGGTAACATCTACTAAACGACGGGTTAGATACCCAGAATTAGCTGTTTTTAGTGCAGTATCTGACAGCCCCTTACGAGCTCCATGAGTTGAAATAAAGTATTGTGATACATTCAGACCTTCACGGAAATTTGCTGTAATTGGAGTTTCCATAATAGAACCATCTGGTTTAGCCATTAATCCACGCATACCTGATAACTGTTTAATCTGAGCAATAGAACCCCTCGCACCAGAGTCAGCCATCATATAGATTGAATTAAATGAATCTTGATCAACTGTCGCACCATCAGCATCAACTACTTGTTCTTTTGATAACTCACTCATCAGTGTCTTCGCTATTTCATCACCACAACGACCCCATATATCAATAATCTTATTGTATCTCTCACCTTGAGTTACCAAACCGTCTTGATATTGACGAGTAATTACGGCAACTTCTTTTTGTGACTCATTAATTCTACTTTCTTTAGTAGTTGGAATATGCATATCATTAATACATACAGAAATCCCACCACGTGTTGAATAAGTAAACCCAGTGTACATTAATTGATCCGCTAAAATCACTGAATCTCTAACACCACATTTTCTAAAGGCAATATTAATTAGTTTTGCCACATCTTTTTTCTTCATTGGGCGGTCAATTAGACTAAACTCCAAACCTTTAGGAAGAATTTGCGATAATATAGCACGACCAACAGTAGTTTTACGACGAACAATATTCTCTTCATAAGCTCCTGTAGCATTCTTAGTCCACTCTGGAATACGAACTGTTACTATTGCATGTAAGCCAACCTGTTCTGCTTGATATGCACTCTCTAAGGCTTTGATAGTAGCAAATATACTACCTTCACCTTTATCATTTATTTTTTCACGAGTCATATAATAAAGACCCAAAATAATATCTTGTGATGGAACAATTATCGGCTCTCCATTGGCAGGAGATAATACATTATTTGATGCTAGCATCAAAGTCCGTGCTTCCATCTGAGCTTCGATACTAAGAGGAACGTGTACTGCCATTTGGTCACCATCAAAATCGGCATTAAATGCAGAACATACTAAAGGATGCAATTGAATTGCTTTACCTTCAATTAAAATCGGTTCAAATGCTTGAATACCAAGTCTATGTAATGTAGGTGCACGATTAAGTAGTATTGGATGCTCACGAATTACTTCTTCAAGAACATCCCATACAATAGGGTTTTCACTTTCAACCATACGTTTAGCGTATTTAATTGAAGCAGCCGCACCTATTGCTTGAAGTTTATGATATACAAATGGTTTAAATAGCTCTAACGCCATAACCTTAGGTAAGCCACATTGATATAACCGTAGAGTTGGACCAACAGTAATAACTGAACGACCTGAATAATCCACACGTTTACCCAATAGATTTTGACGGAAGCGACCAGATTTACCTTTGATCATTTCAGCCAAAGATTTTAATGGACGTTTATTAGCACCAGTAATTACTTTACCACGCTTACCATTATCAAACAATGAATCAACTGCTTCTTGTAGCATACGACGTTCATTACGTAGAATAATCTCAGGAGCACGTAGTTGTATTAGTTTACGTAAACGATTATTACGGTTAATAACACGGCGGTATAAGTCATTCAAATCACTAGTTGCAAAACGACCACCATCAAGCGCTACCAAAGGACGCAAATCTGGTGGCAATACTGGAATAACATCCATAATCATCCAGTCTGGTTTCATTTCTGAACGCTTGAAACCTTCTAGTACTTTTAAACGCTTAGCTAACTTTTTAAGATTAGTATCACTCTTAGTATCAGACATTTCTTGCTTGATGCTAATAATTTCATTATCAACTTCAATTGCTTGCAACATTTCACGTACAGCCTCAGCACCTATACCAACACGAATCTTATCAGCATCTTCACTTTCAACAAGTGCGTTATACTGCTCAGGAGATAAGATATCACCTTTTTTTAATAGTGTTTTATTATCTTTAGGGTGAGTAGGAGGATCCATGCGATCAATAATTTCAATTATCGCATAAGCTTCAAAATATAGTACGTGTTCTATATCACGTAATGGCATATCAAGCACCATACCCATACGAGATGGCAATGATTTCAAGAACCAAATATGAGCTACAGGCGATGCTAATTCGATATGCCCCATACGTTCACGACGTACTTTAGATAATGTAACTTCAACACCACATTTCTCACATACTACACCGCGATGCTTAATACGTTTATATTTACCGCATAAGCATTCATAGTCTTTTACTGGGCCAAAAATGCGCGCACAAAATAAACCATCACGCTCAGGACGTAGTGTCCGATAATTAATTGTCTCTGGTTTTTTTATCTCACCATATGACCATGAACGGATTTTATCTGGTGAAGCTAAGCCAATACGAATACGACCATAACTTTCGTTAGAATCTTTTTTGTTAATTAATAAATTACCTAGATCTAGCATCTACTTTTCTCCTACGAGGATTATCAAAACTTGTTTCTGTTCTTGTGCATTTACAATTGTATTACTCTTCTAGTTCCATATCAAGAGCTAGAGCACGTACTTCACGTGTTAATACTTTAAATGCTTCAGGAATATCAGCCGAAATCTTATGCTTACCTTCAAGTAAGTTTTCATACATTTCAGTCCTACCCTCAATATCATCTGACTTAACTGTCAACATTTCTTGTAGTGTATAAGCAGCTCCATATGCTTCAAGTGCCCACACCTCCATCTCACCAAAACGTTGTCCACCAAACTGAGCTTTACCTCCGAGTGGCTGTTGTGTTACTAATGAGTATGGACCTGTTGAACGAGCATGTACTTTTTCATCAACCAAATGATGCAATCGTAATACATACATATAGCCAACGGTAACAGGACGATCAAACGGCATACCAGTTCTACCATCAAATAACTGCAACTGTCCTGATTCAGGCAAATCTGCTAATTTGAGCATAGTTTTAATTTCTGACTCTTTAGCACCATCAAAAACTGGAGTTGCAAATGGTACACCATGAGATAAATTACCAGCTAATTCTAGTAGTTCTTCATCAGTAAAGTCTTTAATATTTTCTTGTTTACCTGATACGTTATATACTTTATCAATAAAATCTCTAACTTCTTTAAGATTGTTATGTTGCCTTACCATTGTTTCAATTTTGCTACCCAATGTCTTGGCAGCTAAACCAAGATGTACTTCTAGTACCTGACCAATATTCATACGTGATGGAACCCCAATAGGATTTAGAATTACATCAACAGTTCTACCATCAGCCATATATGGCATATCTTCAACAGGTAATACTTTAGAAATAACACCCTTATTACCATGACGACCAGCCATTTTGTCCCCTGGTTGTAATCTACGTTTAACCGCTACAAAAACTTTTACCATTTTTATAACGCCATTAGGTAAATCAACACCTTGATATAGCTTTTCTTTTTGAATTTTAAATTTAGCTTCTAAATCAGCACGTTTTTCTTCAACTGCTTTTTGAATTATGGCTACAGTTGCTGCAACTTCTTCATCTTGTATCTTGATGTCAAACCAATCACGCTTGTGTTTAGCTTCATTAAGTAACTCTTGAGTAACTTTACCTTTTTTACGTCCATCTAACTCATGACCTAAAATCAAATTAGAAACACGGTTTAGGGCATCAGCTTCAATGATATTGATTTGATCAGTTAGATCCTGACGGTATTTTTTAAGATCA
>CANEUJ010000101.1 GCA_947441745.1 Neisseriaceae bacterium
ACCTACCTTTTAAATATATATTTATTAGAAACAAGCGTTGAAGAACTTAATCTATTATATCCACGGGGGCGATTATATCATAACAAAAAATAAAATAAAAATATATTTTACACATGCTCATGGGTTTATATTCGCACTAATGTATGCTTAAATATATACGCCTAAAAGACCTATCTTATTTATTATTATATCATATCACATTTTATTTTTTGTTTTTTTACGTTTTTTATTATCCTGATATAGAAATATCCTATTTCGTGCGTACAGTTGGGTATGGATCCCAGAGTTTATACGAACAGCATCTTGTTTTAGTCTAGGATGACGAATATGTAGCGTTGAGATGTGTTATGTATCGCTAATGATGATAAAGAGAATGTAGACGCATTTTATACTCGTGGAGTTAATCTGGTGCACCCGACAGGAATCGAACCTGTATCATCAGTTTCGGAAACTGACATTCTATCCATTGAACTACGGATGCTTAAATACACCTAATAACCTTGAAGATAAACAGTATTTGATGTGGTACCGCCTAAGGTAAAGGCAATATTAGTATCTGTTAATGGAGTATAATTCTCACTAAACAAAAAACTAATAGTACAGCTACTAACTGATGATGTGTTAATAGTATTCTGACAGGAGTTTAATGAACTCCCAAAAGTTCCATTTCTAGTAATCCCTGGTGGCAATGGACTTGGAGTATAGGATAGTGTTGGGTTATATGCACCATTGGTATCATAAGTAATTACAATAGAACACGAGCTACCACTTTTCATGCCAGTACAAATAGAGCCACTTTCAATAGCAATACTTATTATTGAATTAGGAGAAGTGCTACCAGCACCACATCCTGCAATTAAAAAAACAATACCAAAAATTATCAATAACTTTTGCAAGTGAACACCTTTAGAAGATTAATTATTTATTCAATCATCTATACTTAGACTTTATTATTAGCCTGTATTATAGCATAGCCATGATATAATCGCGTAATAAACAAAAAAGGAATAAGCACATGCAAAGAACTAATTATTGTGGATTAATTAATGAAGAACACCTTAACAAAACTGTAACGGTAAAGGGCTGGGTCAATCGTCGCCGTGATTTAGGTGGCTTAATTTTTATTGACTTACGAGATCGTGAAGGTCTTGTACAAATTATTATTGCACCAGATAGTAGATGTTTTAAAGAAGCAGAAGAAGTTAAACACGAATATGTACTAGAAGTTACTGGAGTTGTACACAAAAGACAAAACCCAAATTCTGAAATTAAAACGGGTCTGATAGAAATTGTTGCTGACAATATTACAGTTTTAAATAAATCCGCCCCCATTCCAATTTTAATTGATGATGAAACCACCAGCGAAACGAATCGTATGACTCATAGAATTATTGACTTACGTAGTAAAAAAATGCAACATAATATTATGCTTCGCTATAAGCTGACTCGCTCCATGCGAAACTTCCTTGATAATAATAATTTTATAGATATTGAAACTCCATTTCTAACCCTTTCAACTCCTGGTGGAGCACGTGACTTTCTGGTGCCTTCTCGAATGAATAAAGGTAAATTTTATGCCCTACCTCAATCTCCTCAAGTATTTAAACAATTATTTATGGTTGCTGGATTTGATCGTTACTACCAAATAGTTCGCTGCTTTCGTGATGAGGAACTAAGAGCTGATAGACAACCTGAATTCACTCAAGTCGATATTGAAACTTCATTTCTAGATGAAAAAGAAATTCGCCAAATTAATGAAACTATGATTAGACAGGTATTTAAAGAAGTACTGACTGTCGAACTACCTGCATTTCCTGTAATGACTTACAAAGATGCTATGTATTATTACGGCTCTGATAAACCCGATTTACGCTTAGAAGATTTCAAATTTATTGATCTAACTGAAAGCCTTAAAAACTGTAGCTTTAAAGTATTTAATGAAGCAGCCAACCTCACTCAAGGTCGTATCGTAGCACTAAAACTACCAGCAACGATCAACTTATCAAGAAAAGAATTAGATGATTTGGGTAAATTTGTTGGTAGTTATGGAGCAAAAGGACTAGCTTATATCAAAGTAAATGATATAACAAAACCAAATACAGATGGACTTCAATCACCAATAGTTAAGTTTTTATCAACCGAAGAACTAACTACTATACTTAGTATTACCAAAGCTCAAAATGGTGAAACCATATTATTTGGTGCCGATAGTGCCAAAATAGTTAATGAGGCAATGGGTGCCTTACGCCTAAAATTAGGTTATGAAAAATCTCTAGTAACTAAAGAATGGGCACCACTTTGGGTTGTTGATTTTCCAATGTTTGAGCATGATGAGAAAACAAATAAATATATGCCCGCTCACCATGCATTTACCGCCCCTAAGGATGAGCATATCGAGATTCTGAACACTCACCCAGAGCTCTGCCTGGCTAAAGCTTATGACATGGTACTAAATGGCTCAGAAATTGCTGGGGGATCTGTTAGGATTCATGATGCGGCGATACAATCTAAAGTATTTGCAGCTCTTGATCTTACAAGCGAACAAGCACAACAAAAATTTGGTTATTTACTAGATAATTTACAGTATGGAGCACCTCCACATGGTGGGATTGCATTTGGACTAGATCGGGTAGCAGCTATTATGTGTAAGTCAAATTCAATTAGAGATGTAATAGCACTACCAAAGACAACTACAGGGCAATGTTTACTTACTAATGCCCCTAATATCGTAGATAGTAACCAGCTTCAAGAATTAGGAATAATAGTTACCGAACAAACTAACAATTAACAACATTAACCGCTAGCCCGCCAAGAGCTGTTTCTTTGTAGCGCATACCCATATCATGCCCTGTTTGTAGCATAGTCTTAATTACATCATCAAGACTAACTCTACCAGCCTCTTCTTCCAAAAGAGCAAGTCTTGCAATATCAATTGCACGGCTTGCAGCTACACCATTTCGTTCTATACATGGTATTTGAACTAACCCCCCTATTGGATCACAGGTCATGCCAAGACTATGTTCCATGGCTATTTCAGCAGCTTTGGCAATTTGAATCAAACTACCACCAAGAGCCGCAGTTAGCGCCGCTGAAGCCATAGAGCAAGCAACCCCAATCTCACCTTGACAACCTACTTCAGCCGCAGAAATCGAAGCACCAAATTTATATAACATTCCAATTGCACCAGCAGTTAGAATAAACTCAACCAACTTATCTTCAGTAACATCTTTACCATAGCGAATATAATACTCCAACACCCCTGGGATAGTACCTGCAGAACCATTGGTAGGAGCTGTGACTACCTTACCAAAAGCTGCATTTTCTTCATTAACCCCAATTGCAAAAGCCATTGCCAATAATCTTTGATCATGTAGAGATGAATTAATACTCTCGATATTCAGTTTATTATATAAGCCATGGGCACGCCGTTTTACTTCTAAGCCACCTGGCAAAATACCTTCAATACTGACCCCTCGTAATACTGACTTATGCATTACTTCAATAATTTCTAGGGCTTCAACTCTAAATTGCTCTCGTGTCTTTCGAACAAGTTCATTTCTAATAACTAATTCAGCTATACTAAAACCATTTTTTTCACATAAACCAAATAACTCTGCCGCATTTCTAAAAGAATATGGGATTTTTACATCATCTACTACTTGCTTTGATAAATTCTTCATCTCGGTGTCATCTACAATAAACCCACCACCTATTGAGAAATACTGCTTACTTAATAGTATATTGTTATCATTATAAGCAACAAAACTCATACCGTTAGCGTGTTCAGGCAAAAACTCCTTTTTATGCAATAACAAATCACGCGTAATATCAAAATCAACTTTATGCTTACCCAATAAATTTATCTGTTTATCTTTTTTAACCTGCTCTACAAGATCTAAGAATAAATCAGGATCAACTGTTTTAGGGTGTTTACCTGACAAACCATTTAAAACAGCAAAAACAGTACCATGCCCTTCCCCTGTAAGAGCTAATGACCCATATAGATTAGACTCTAATCGCGTTACTTGTTTAATAATACCAGTATTAGCTAAAAGCTCTACAAATTTAAGAGCTGCTTTCATTGGGCCAATAGTATGAGAACTCGATGGCCCTATACCAATAGCAAACATATCTAATGCACCTAGCATACATAATACTCCAAAATAAATCTACTATTGCCAACCAAATTTGCGTTCATAAAAGCCTTTCATAAGTTGAACTAGCACCATATAACCAATAACGATAGCAAATACCCAGCCAAAGTATGATAATGGCACTGCTGTCATACTTACATAAGAAGCTATATTACCCATAGGTAGACTAATACCAATAGTTACAATTACCAAAGTCATTACTATCAATGACCATGCAGCACGACTTTGTAAGAATGGAATCTTACGCGTACGTATCATATGTACTATCAGTGTTTGAGTTAATAATCCTTCGATAAACCATCCAGACTGAAATAGTGTTGCACCCAAAATAGTATTAGCATGATAAACATTCCATAATACTATAAAGGTAATAACGTCAAAAATAGAACTTAAAGGCCCAAAGAAAATCATAAAACTTAATAAACCTTTAGGATTCCACTTCTGAGGCTTAGCAATAAACTCTTTATCTACGTTATCAAATGGAATCACCACTTGAGAAATATCATAAAGTAAATTTTGAATTAATAAATGAATCGGTAACATTGGTTCAAATGGTAGAAAAGCTGAAGCTATTAATACACTAAATACATTACCAAAATTAGAACTTGCAGTAATCTTAATATATTTTAGCATGTTAGCAAATGTTTTACGTCCCTCTTCTACCCCACTTTCTAATACCATCAAGCTTTTTTCAAGAAGGATAATATCAGCAGCTTCTTTGGCAATATCTACAGCACTATCAACTGATATACCAATATCTGCCACTCGAAGAGCAGCCGCATCATTAATCCCATCCCCCATAAAACCAACAACATGCCCATTATCATGAAGAACACTTACAATCCTCTCTTTATGAGCAGGACTAAGTTTTGCAAATACTGTAGTGTCCTCGGCTATCTTAGCTAGTTCAATATCAGAGAATTTATCAATCTCAGTCCCAAGAAGCATTCCCTCAACATTAAGTCCAACCTCACGACAAACTTTAGCAGTAACAAGTTCATTATCCCCTGTTAGAATTTTAACGGAAATTCCATGTCGGTTCAGTGCCTGAAGAGCTGGTTTAGTAGTTTCCTTTGGAGGATCTAAAAATGCAATATAGCCAACTAATATCATGTTATATTCATCAGACACTGAATAAATATCTTTTTTAGTATCAGAGTAATGTTTTACTGCAACAGCAACCACACGAAGCCCATCAGCATTTAACTGAGCCGTAACTGATTTTAACTCTTCTAATAACTCATCAGTTAATGGTAATATTTCCATATTATGATAAGCCCCGCTACAGCAGCTTAACATTTCTTCAACAGCACCCTTACAAATCAGGGTATGGTGTTCAACATAATCAGTTACTACCACTGACATCCTACGTCTTTGAAAGTCAAAAGGTACTTCAT
>CANEUJ010000102.1 GCA_947441745.1 Neisseriaceae bacterium
AATTAATTATATCACTGCAAAATGGACTATGCCGATTCAAAATTGGGGTGAAGCTATGGCTCATTTTTTGATAAAATTTGAAGATAGAATTCATAACAATATTTAGGGGCTTATGTATGAATTTACACAATTGGATGGAAAGTCCCATCTAAAGTCATTTATTTTTTACTTAGTAAATCCTTGGAGATACAACTGTAAATCCAAGGAATTTAATTAGGTTTTTTAGTAAAATCGTACTTTCTTAAGTTGTTTCTAATAAGACCTGCATAGTTTTGTTTTTTAGTTCTTCTATTTCGTCGTCGGTTATGTTAAGGGGTGGTAACCAGTAAATGGTATTTCCGAGTGGTCTCAGTAAAATCCCTGCTTTTATTGCAGCTTGATAGATTAAGTAACCAAGCCTAGGAGTTTTATTATTAGTAATTAAGTCTGCTGCTACAATTCCTCCAATACCCCTGACATTTTTGAGGCGGCCAGTTTTATCTTTTATCTCGTACATATTTTTTAACATAATATGATTTATATCTCTCGTATGTAACCGTTCCTCTTTGATAATGTTTAAAGTTTCAAGAGCAACAGCGACGCCAAGGGCATTTCCAGAATAGGTATGAGAATGAAGAAATGCTTTCCCAGATGAAAAATCACCGTAGAATTTATTATATATATCGTCAGTAGTTAATACCGCGCTAAATGGCATCCATCCTGAGGTTAAGCCTTTGGCTAAACAAATAAAATCTGGTATGATTTCTGCATGTTGGCAAGCAAGCATTTTACCAGTTCGTCCTATTCCGGTCATTATCTCATCAGCTATTAAATGAATATTATGTTTTTTTGCCCATTTTGCTAAACGATTTAAAAAGTCCTTACTATAAATCTTCATTCCTCCAGCACCTTGAACAATTGGTTCTACTATCAAGGCTGTGGTGCTATCAATATAGGTTTCTAATGATTTTTCTAGCGTATTCCACTTTTCCGAACAATCATTCCAAAGTGGATCATAAATTGAATGAACGTAAGGTATCAGATCGATAATATAAGGTTGGAATAATATTGTGTTATAAGGGTTTTTGTATAACCCTATGTCACTAACACTTAAAGCCCCTATAGTTTCGCCGTGATAGCTGTCCTTTAATGTAATAAAGCGATTACGTTTTACATCACCATTAATGTAACGGCTGTGTAAACTCATTTTCATAGCAATTTCTATGGCGCAAGATCCATCACCAGCATAAAAAACTTTGCTAAGTTTAGGCATTAGAGTAGCTAATTCTTGGGATAAATTCCCAATCAACTCATGAGTGGTATTAGCTAAAATTACATGTTCAAATTTCTCTATCTGATCAATTATGGCTTTTTTTAATCTTGGGTGATTATGGCCAAGCGATTTACACCACCAGCTGGAAATTGCATCAAGTAGTTTCTTGCCATCAGCTAATTCAATATAACTACCTTTGGCAGCTTTGATTACTAAAGGCCTAAATTCTTCGTAATCTTTCATCTGAGAACATGGATACCAAATATGTTTTAAACTTTTTTCTTGTAATTTGGTTATTGGCATTAGTTAACCCTTCATATTTTTATAGTTGACTGATTTTGGAACATAACATAGACTACTGAAAATTACAATAACCCAGATATTTATGAATAAGGCTAGTTGGAACAAAGATGATCTTTATCAATTATATTCAACTCCATTTATTGATTTAATACATCAAGCTCATTTAGTTCATCGAGCACATTTTAATAGTACGGATATGGAGATATGCTCCCTGCTTTCTATAAAAACAGGTTCTTGTCCTGAAGATTGTGGTTATTGTCCACAAAGTGCACATTTTAAAACTGGAGTCAAAAAAGAAAAGCTTATGGAGCTTGCAGAAGTGATAAAGCAAGCCAAGCGAGCAAAAGATGCAGGAGCCAAGCGATTTTGTATGGGGGCAGCATGGAGGAATCCACCAGCCCAAGAATTTTCTAAAATACTGGAGATAGTTAAAGCAGTTAAAGCTTTAGCGCTAGAGGTATGTATGACATTAGGAATGTTGACATTAGAACAGGCAGAGCAGCTAAAGAAAGTAGGCTTGGATTATTACAATCATAATTTGGATACTTCTCCAAATTATTACAAAAGAATCATAACTACTCGCACCTATGAAGATAGATTGGAAACTATAAATTATGTAAATATTGCTGGTTTGAATATTTGTTGTGGTGGAATTATTGGGATGGGGGAGTCTAGAGAAGATCGAGTAAATTTTTTATTGCAGTTAAGTAAATTGCCTAAACCACTTAAAAGTATACCGATTAACCGCCTTATTGCTATAAAAGGGACTCCATTAGAAAAAGCTACTATTATTGACAATTTTGAGTTCATTAAAACTATTGCCTGCGTGAGAATTATGTTTCCTGAATCAATAATACGTTTATCAGCAGGACGTCACGAAATGTCTGATGAAATGCAGGTATGGTGCTTTATGGCTGGTGCTAATTCAGTTTTTTATGGTGATATTTTGCTGACTGCAAAAAATTCAACAATTGATCGCGATAAAAGATTATTTAAAAAAATTGGTATAGAAGCATTTACCATGCAGGAGAAGTAAGCCATGCTATACAATGATCTCCAAAATAAATTGAGTCTATATCAGAAACAAGGATTAGCCAGACAAACTATTGCGTTCTCTGAACGAGATAAGGATAGTATTCATCTTAATGATGATCGGTATATAAATTTTACAAGCAATGATTATCTAGGAATATCTAATCATCCTGAAATAACTAAAGCATTTATCAAAGGAATAAAATCCTTTGGTTTTGGCAGTTGCTCTTCTGTTTTGGTATCTGGATATTCATCTATTCAACAAAAATTAGAAGAACAATTTGCTGAGTTCGTTGGAAGAGACAGGGCTATTTTTTTTAACTCTGGATATATGGCAAACTTGGGTGTAATTACTGCTCTAGCTAGCAGAAAATCAGTTATATTTTCTGATAAATTTTGTCATGCCTCATTATTAGATGGCATTCTTCTCTCAAAAGCTAAGCATTTCAGGTATCAACATCAAAATATCGAGCATCTTAAGTATCTCGCCAGTATAGCCTGCCCTGATATTATAATTACTGAAAGTATATTTAGTATGGAAGGTAGTATTACCCAGATAGCTGATATAGTAGAGATTGCTAAAGAAAATAAAAGTTTATTGCTTGTTGATGATGCTCATGGCATTGGAGTACTTGGGGAGAATGGAGGTGGTATTTGCGAAGAGGTAAACTTATCTCAGGATGATATTCCATGCTTAATTACTTCTTGTAGCAAAGCTTTAGGTGGTTTTGGAGCTATGGTATCGGGTAGAACAGAATTGATAGAAATCATTCTACAATTTGCTAAAAGTTATCGCTGCACTACTAGCCTTCCTCCCTCTATATGTCAAGGTTTGTTAGCTTCGTTAACAGTGATAAGAACAGAACAATGGAGGAGAGACAAACTTAAGGAAAACATACAAACCTTTATAGAAGAATCAGGTAAGCTTGGATTGGAATTAGTTGCAAGTGACATGACTCCAATAAAATCTATACTTGCTTATGATAATAAGCGTGCTGTGGCTGCCCAAAAATTTCTGCTAACAAAAGGTTTTTTAGTTGCTTGTATCAGGCCACCAACTGTCCCAGCCAAGTCAGCTCGTATTAGGATTTCTCTTTCTTGTCATCATACAGAGAAACAAATTATTGAGATGTTGAGACATTTGGAAAGGTGCTTATGTTAACAAACACCTGCTCAAATGATCAAATATTATTGGATAATTCCAGTCACTATCGTATCTTGCAAGCTTTTAATAAAGCAGCTGCAACTTACACAGAACATAGCCAGATACAACTACAAACTTGTAATTCATTAATTGAATTATTAGAACCTAATTTATTTCATTCCCAGAATATAGCCGATTTTGCTTGTGGCACTGGTATAAGCACAAAAAATCTTATAGATGCCTATGGTGATAATCAATATTATGCTATCGATTTTGCTGCGCAAGCCTTATTAGTTGCTAAGAATAAATTAGCTGAATTCAATGTTAATTTCATAATTGGTAATTATAATACCAGACAATTTCCTAACAAAACGCTCGATCTAGCATTCTCTAACCTAGGATTTAATTGGAGTGCAAATCTTGCAGAAACTTTCAAAATGATGTTTAAACAATTAAAAAGAGGAGGAATTCTTGCTTTTTCGGTACCTATTGATGGTAATTTTAAGCAACTTAAAAAAGAATTCCGAAACCGGTTTTATAGATCGGAAGAAATCTTGGTATTACTTCAAGGTTCAGGTTTCTTATTAAATAAATTCCATATTTTAACTTATGATCAGTTATATGAGAATGCATTTAGTGCTCTAAAATCACTTAAAAATACTGGGACAAATGTTAATTTGGATAATCCTATTACAGGTCTTATTTCTTTTCGTAAACTTAATCAAATGTTTGAAAATCCAGAGCAAATATCACTTACTTATAAAATAGGATTATTCGTGGCGACTAAATTATAATTAATTAAAATGATTAAATTATTTATTACCGGTACTGATACTAACATAGGTAAAACTTATATTAGCATTGGCTTATTAGAAAAGTTTACTAAAATTGGATTAACTACGTTAGGAACGAAGCCATTGGCCTCCGGGTGCTACAAAGAGAATGATAAGCTTATTAGTCAAGATGCTGTCGAGCTTATGAAAGCATCCTCAGTTAAAGTTGATTATCAGTTAGTTAATCCATTTGCTTTCAAGCGGGCCATTGCTCCTCATATTGCCGCTAAACAAGAAAATTATCCTTTAACAAAGGCAAAAATAGAACAAGCAATGTTAAGGATGCTAAGCATACCTTCAGACGTAACTATTATCGAAGGAGTAGGCGGTTGGTGTACACCGATTAACGAGAACGAACTTATGGCTGATGTAATCACTTCAATGAAGTTACCAGTTATTTTAGTAGTAGGTTTAAAACTAGGTTGCCTAAATCATTCAATTTTAACAGCCCAAGCAATTAAAGAGGCAAAATTACCTTTTATCGGTTGGATAGGGAATTGTATAGATCCAAATATGCAAGCAATGAGTGAAAATATAGAAAGCCTTAAATCTTTAATTACCGCTCCTTGCCTTGGTATAGTCCAATATCGTCATAAATTAGATCATTTAAACCTTGAACCAATATTTAGACATTGCCTTTGAGTAGGGTTGCTTCACCAGCAGCGAACGCTTTTTTGATATTGGTTTCAAGGTTAATTAATAAATGTCCTTGTAAATCTACTCCTGTGGCTATTCCTTTGAAAATTTCGTTCCCGTCCTGAATTTGGATCATTTTCCCAAATAAACTATCTCTTTTTTTCCATTCAGGCATATAACTTTTGAAACCAGTAATAAGGTACTGCTCTATTCCAAGAGTCAGTTTATCAATTAAGATAGCACAAATATTATTACGGTCTTGAGGGGAACCAGTAATCTGCATTATCGAAGCCCACTCTTGATTGAAAGTAACTTTGTTTGTAATTGGCATATTAACATTAA
>CANEUJ010000103.1 GCA_947441745.1 Neisseriaceae bacterium
TGGTTATGCCTGGAGATAACGTACATATCAATGTTGAGTTGATTGCTCCCATTGCGATGGAAGAAGGACTACGTTTTGCCGTTCGTGAGGGTGGTAGAACTGTTGGTGCTGGCGTTGTTTCTAAGATTATGGCATAAGGTAGAAATAATATGCAACAAAAACAAAATATTCGTATTCGCCTAAAAGGTTACGATCATGTATTAACTGACAAATCTGCTCAAGAGATTGTTGAAACTGCAAAACGTACTGGTGCTATGGTTAAAGGTCCAATTCCTTTGCCTACTAAGAAAGAGCGTTTTGACTTGTTGCGTTCACCACATGTGAACAAAACATCTCGCGATCAGTTAGAAATCAGAACTCATTTACGTTTGATGGAAATAGTTGAGCCATCTGATCGTACAATTGATGCACTTATGAAGCTAGATTTACCTGCTGGGGTTGATGTAGAAATCAAACTTAAGTAGTAAATACTAAGATAATAAAAAAGGATGTCTATTTAGACGTCCTTTTTTTAATATTTATATATTTAAAGCCTGAGGTTATATGCGCATTTCAGTTTTTATAACATGCTTTTGGGGTTCTTTAATATAATAGCAAAGCGCTATACATATCAAATTTCCAAGAGGTATGATTGCTAATGCAAATCTATAATTAGCAGCAGTTGCTAAATGGAATATATTGCCTTGAAGTAGGGTAGCCACAAATATCTGGAAGATTGGAGCACCAGCCATTAATACCATATTAGCAAATGCTAATGCAGTTCCACTAAGCTTGGGGTCTGCAGAATCTTTCACTATAGTAAATGCTTGAAGATATCCAGAACAAAATAAACCTGATAAGAATAGCATAATAAACATCATTAGTTCATTGAGCCATGGAATTATTATAATACAAAAGTTTACTATGGTAATTCCTATTGCAGAGATAAGCATTATTTTTAGATGGTTGCCATAACTTTTTGATAAGAATCCCCACATTGGAGCGCCAACACCAACGCCTATAAATACTATTGAGATCATGCTTGCTGCTAGTTCTGGTGAGTATTGATAAGTATTAGTTAAAAAACTTACCCCCCAAAGAGAGGTAAAAGCATTAAAAATTGAAAATGCAAAAAACCCATATATACTACATAATACGACTTGTTTGTTTAGTATTAGAGATTTAATCTGTATCATGATCTCTACTAATGGCACAATATTAGCTTGACGTGGTTTGTCACGAAGATATGATTTGATTGCTATAGCCAAAATAATTGCAAATACTCCACATATAAACATAGATGTACGCCATGAGTTAGTTTTTAAAAAAAATCCGAGGGCAATTATACCTAATGTTATACAAATCATAGAAATGGTTTCGCCAATGCCGAGTATAAGGGCAAATTTATTTGCTTTAAAGTTATCTAAAACCACTTTTAGCATTCCAATATAACCAAATGAAGCTCCAGTTCCCATTAGAAATCTGGCTATTACTGCTATATAATAGTTAGGGGAGAGAGATAATAAAATACATCCTATGGCAAGTAGTAACGCTGCTATGAATAAAATCTTTTTGGTATTGAATCTGTCATATAATACCCCAACAGGCACTTGCATTAAAACATATGTATAGAAAAATGCTGCAGATAAATTACTTACCTGTATAGTGCTTAGTTGAAAGTCTTTTGCCCAATATTCATTCATTAGGCTACTTGAGTTTTGTAGAAAAAACTGAAAAACTACAAATGAGGTAGCAATCAACCAGGATATGTAAGGATTAGTTTTTGGCAATGTAGAGTTTTGTGACATTTAGTGTGCCTCATCCCAATTATCCGCGATTTTTATATCAACTGCCATCTTAACTTGAAGAGTAACTGTATTTGTCATTAAACGCGGGATATTATCTTTAACTATATCAACTTCATCAATTGGCACGTCAAATATTAGCTCATCATGTACTTGTAAAACTATTTTAGTTTTGAGTTGGTTTATTTTAAGCCACGCGTTTATCGACACCATAGCAAATTTTATAATATCTGCTGAGGTACCTTGCATGGGTGCGTTTAGTGCTACTCGCTCTTCTGCTTCTCTTATCATTCTATTAGCGGAGCTAATATTGGATAGATAGATTTTACGCCCAAATACTGTTTGTACAAATCCATTTTCGTGGGCGAAATTAATTAAGCCATCCATACAGTCTTTGATTTTTGGGAATTTAGCAAAATAAGTATCGATATACAGTTTTGCAGTTGCTCTATCAATTCTTAAATCTTGTGCAAGACCAAATACGGTTTTACCATATAATAGGCTAAAATTAATTGTTTTAGCATAGCGACGTTCATCTTTAGTAATAGCATTAATAGGTTTGTGAAAAATCTCACTGGCTGTAATACTATGAATATCTTGATTATCATTAAATGCTTTAATTAAATTAGCATCATTAGATAAATGAGCTAAAATTCTTAGTTCAATTTGAGAGTAATCCGCACAGATTAGTTTATTACTAGTACTAGCAATAAAGCATTGCCTAATTCTACGCCCCCAATCATTTTTAACTGGTATATTTTGTAAATTTGGATCCCTTGATGATAAGCGACCACTGGCTACAAATGCTTGATCAAATGTAGTGTGCACACGAGCATTAACATCAGCTAATATTGGTAGTTTGGATACATAAGTATTTAGTAATTTGGTGAGAGTGCGGTATTCAAGCATATAGTTGGCTATTGTTATATTTTGTTCTGATAAAGTAGTTAGGGTGTCTTCATCAGTTGAGTATCCATTGGTATTTTTTTTAATCCCTGTAGTGGGTAATTCAAGTTTATTAAATAATATATCTTGTAATTGTTTGGTTGAGTTGATATTAAATACACAACCAACCTCTTTATATATTTTATTTTCTAACTCTGCTATCCCAGTGCTTAACTCTTGTTCTAATAATTTAAACTTGGCTATATCAAGTTTGATGCCATTAGTTTCAATTTCAACTAGAATCTGTGCAAGTGGTAATTCAACTTCAAGGTATAGCTTCAGTTCTTCTCTTGTCATTTCTGATCTGATTTTAGCTTCTAAATTACTAACATTATTAATTATTATTGTTACATTACGATCTGCTTGTTCATCATTAAGCCATAGTGAATCTTTGGCAGGCTTGATATTAATAACTGGTAGATCAGCAGCTTCTGAGTTAAGGTATTCATTATAGATAGTTGATATTGTGTGCTTTTGTTTTGAATTTTTTATATAGTGGGCAAGTGTTAAATCACCTTTAAGATTATTTAGGGTAAATCCACATTTTGCTAAAAGCTGTAGCGTTTCTTTAGCGTTAGGTAATACCTTTGGTAAATTACTATTGAGTAATTGTTGAAGTAACGGCAAATAATCATTACTATTAGTTGTGTTATCAAATAAGTCGTCATTACTTTGGGATATTGTGATTTTGTAGGAATTGGTTTCATTTGCAATTGCCACAGTTTTAATATTTTGGGGTTCTGGGTAACTATCACCTAAGATTAGTAGGGCAATAGTGGTATCTGATTTTATTAATCCATTTATTAGAGTTGCTAAAGCTTTTTGTGATTTGATTTCAATAAATTCTCGTGCTTGTATTTCGAGTGTAGAATGAGTTATTTTTATTTGAGGTTTTTCTACAGATGTATTCTTAAATTCTTGTGTTAGCCAAGTCTTAAAGCCAAGCTCAGTATAAAACTTATGTAGGCTATCAATATCAGGTTTGCTACAAATTAATTCATTAATATCATTAATATGATTTTCAGAATTAAGCTGTATATTAGTATCAATTGTAACAAGTTTTTTGGCAGTAGGAAGCCATGGAATTGCAGTTTGCAGGTTTTTACCGACAACACCAGTTATTGAGGTTGCATTAAGTATTATATTATCTAGTGTTTGGTACTCTGTTAGCCATTTAATAGCAGTTTTGGGGCCACATTTATCAACCCCTGGAATATTATCAACTTTATCTCCCACTAGTGATAAATAGTCGATGATTTGCTCTGGCTTAACACCAAATTTATTAATAACCCCATTGATATCAAGAGTTTCATTAGTCATAGTATTAATTAAAGTAATATCATTATCTACTAATTGGGCAAAATCCTTATCTCCAGTAGCAATTAATACTTTTTTACCAGATTTTTTCCCAAGAATAGCAAGACTACCAATAATATCGTCAGCTTCAATTCCTGATTGGATAATTACGGGTATTCCCATAGCTTTTATTATGCCGTATATGTCTTGTAATTGGCTTATTAAATCATTAGGTGTTTCAGTTCTGGTTGCTTTATATTCAGGGTGGATTTCATCACGAAATGTTTTACCAGGAGCATCAAATACACATGCCCAATGGGTCGTAGTATATTTTTTTTGCATTAGTTTTAGCATATTGATTACACCGCGGGTGGCACCTGTTGGTTTACCATTTGGTGAGGTCAGTGGGGGCATTGCATGAAATGCACGATATACAAACGATGAGCCATCAATTATTAAAATTGTATCTTCCACTACTTTTTTCCATTAATGTTTAATTTTCATCAATTCTTGACAGCATATTTAGAGCAAGAGCATGGATCCTCGATTCACGCTCAAACAGCAGAACTCGTAAGTCGAGGATGACGAAAGAAATGTCATCCCAAACAGGAACTAGATGCTGATTTCACTCTCCACGTCATCCCAAACAGGAACTTTTTGCTGTTTCGATAAGAGTTTGGGATCCATGCCCTAACAGCACATTTAGAGCAAGAGCATGGATCCTCGATTCACACTCATACAGCAGAATCCGTAAGTCGAGGATGACGAAAGAAAAAATATAACCATGTCGCTGTTTTACTTTTCTAACATCCCAAACATAAACTAGATGCTGATTTCACTCTCCATGTCATCCCAAACAGGAACTTTTTGCTGTTTCGTTAAGAGTTTGGGATCCATGCCCTAACAGCATATTTAGAGCAAGAGCATGGATCCTCGATTCACACTCAAACAAACAGCAGAATCCGTAAGTCGAGGATGACGAAAGAAAAAATATAACCATGTCGCTGTTTTACTTTTCTAACATCCCAAAAATGAACTTTTTGCTGATTTCACTCTCCACGTCATCCCAAACAGGAACTTTTTGCTGTTTCGATAAGAATTTGGGATCCATGCCCTAACAGCACATTTAGAGCAAGAGCATGGATCCTCGATTCACACTCATACAGCAGAATTCGTAAGTCGAGGATGACGAAAGAAA
>CANEUJ010000104.1 GCA_947441745.1 Neisseriaceae bacterium
CCACAGCATTATTTCTATCATCAAAGCATTTTTACTTTGTCATCCCAGCCTTATTCTCATGCATATCGTAAATCTCTTCTGTTTTTCATCAAATTAGTGCAAGAGCATGGATCCTCGATTCACATTTAGGAAGCAAAATACGTATGTCGAGGATGACGGAAAATATCACCACAGCATTATTTCTATCATCAAAGCATTTTTACTTTGTCATCCCAGCGCAGGCTGGGATCCATGCCCTCATAATGCCTAAAAGTGCAGATCAAACTAGATCATTTTTTTATTTTTAAGCAGATCATACATAGTACTTCCAAGCTCCGCAGGTGATCTAGTATAAGCAATTCCAGCTTTTTCAAATGCTATAAATTTCTCTTCAGCAGTTCCTTTGCCACCAGAAATAATAGCTCCCGCATGTCCCATGCGTTTACCTTTAGGTGCGGTAACTCCAGCGATATATCCTACAACTGGTTTAGTTACATTAGATTTAACATATTCTGCAGCTTCTTCTTCTGCACTTCCACCAATCTCACCGATCATAATAATTGCTTCGGTTTGTGGATCATTTTGGAATAATTCAAGAGCATCAATATGTGATGTTCCAGGAATTGGATCACCACCGATACCAATACAAGTAGATTGCCCCAAACCAAGTTTAGTAGTTTGAGCAACAGCTTCATAAGTTAGAGTTCCTGAACGAGACACAATACCAATTTTACCTTTTAGATGAATATGTCCTGGCATAATACCAATCTTACATTCACCAGGCGTGATAATCCCTGGGCAGTTTGGCCCAATTAAACGACTACCTGAACTTTCAACATAACGTTTTACTTGAAGCATATCAAGAGTTGGTACACCTTCAGTAATACATACAATTAATTTTACCCCAGCATCAACAGCTTCAACGATAGAGTCAAGCACAAAAGGAGCTGGAACATAGATTACTGATGCATCAGCATTAGTCTCATTAACAGCCTCTCTCATAGTATTAAATACTGGCAATTCAAGATGAACCGTACCACCTTTACCAGGAGTAACCCCACCCACAACTTTTGTACCATAAGCTAGTGCTTGCTCTGAATGAAACGTACCATTTTTTCCGGTAAAACCTTGAACCAACACTCGTGTATCTTTATTTACTAAAACACTCATTATTTTTTAGCTCCAATAACTATTTATAAAATTTTATATAATTTAAATTAACTATTTATTTTAATGTACCAACTACTTTTTTTGCTGCATCAGCTAAGCCATCAGCAGGTATAAGAGCAAGTCCAGACTCGCTAAGAATTTTAGCTCCTAGTTCAGCATTATTACCTTCTAAACGCACCACTACTGGCACTGATACATGAACTTCTTTTACTGCGGCAATAATCGCCTCAGCAATCATATCACAACGCACAATCCCACCAAAAATATTAATTAGAACTGCTTTTACACTTTCATCAGCCAGTATAAGCTTAAAAGCTTCAATTACACGAGCTTTAGTAGCACCACCACCAACATCAAGGAAGTTAGCAGGTTGCCCACCGTAAAGTTTAATAATATCCATAGTTGCCATAGCAAGACCAGCACCATTAACCATACAGCCAATATTACCTTCAAGAGCTACATAGTTTAATTCAAATTCTGACGCTTTTAATTCACGTTCATTTTCTTGTGATTTGTCACGTATAGCCAATAAATCAGGATGACGATATAGAGCATTTGAGTCAAGAGCAACCTTAGCATCCACACATACTAGATCTCCGTTTTCACGAATAGCGAGTGGATTGATTTCAAATAAGGCAAAATCATTTTCAACAAATGCTTTGTAGCTACCTAACATTAATTTAGTAAACTGTCCAATTTGATCAGGTGTTAAACCAAGTTTGAAGCCAACTTCACGAGCTTGGAATGGTTGCAATCCTACCAGTGGATCAACAACTACTTTAAAAATCTTCTCAGGTGTTTCCTCAGCTACTTTTTCAATCTCAACTCCACCTTCAGTTGAAGCCATAAAAGTAATACGGCGTCTAGAACGATCCACAACCGCACCGAGATATAATTCACGTTGCATAGGATATAAGTCTTCACTTACATATACAGAATTAACTGGTTGCCCATTGGCATCAGTTTGATAAGTAACTAGACGTGTGCCGATAAGGCTTTTAGTTACAGCCATAGCTTCTTCTTTAGATTTTACAACTTTAACACCACCAGCCTTACCTCTACCACCTGCATGAACTTGTGCTTTAACCACAGCAAACTTGCCACCTAGCTTATCAAATGCAGCACCCGCTTCAGCATCATTGGTTGCTAGTATACCAGTTTGAACGCGTAAACCATATTTTGCCAGTAATTCTTTGGCTTGGTATTCATGTAAATTCATTAATTTCATTCCTAAAAAACTTCATTGTCCGTAATTTTAACATAGAGTTGATGCAAGACAGGTATGATTATCTATAAAAATTTGAAAATTTGAAAATTTTATTGCAATTTTTCTGATTTTACGATAGAATTACGGTCTTTGGTAGTGGAAGCTTGGCAGAGCGGTTGAATGCAACAGTCTTGAAAACTGTCGAGGGTGCGAGCCCTCCGTGAGTTCGAATCTCACAGCTTCCGCCAATTAGATTTGACAACACACGTCCCGTTGTGACATAATTACTACCTTATCAATCGCGGGGTGGAGCAGCTTGGTAGCTCGTCGGGCTCATAACCCGAAGGTCGTTGGTTCAAATCCAGCCCCCGCAACCATTTAGATCAAAGACTCCTTTAACTATATTAAGACAAATATGTTTATACCACCAGTATGCAATACTGTGTTTTTATTTTATTGTCCATAATATTAAACTATCATTAGCAAATGGATTTCATCACAATTACTCAAATTAGATAATGCAGGACTTCAAATTAAAATTTATAGCTATTTTATACGGTTAATGATATCATATACTCCTACGTTCAGAGTACACAATGTAGCCTTGTATATTTTAACTATGATTTTAATTTGGAAGGATAAATTATGCTAAATATTCGTCACATTGCAATTATATTTTTTGTTACTATATCATCCGCAAATGCAGTTAACTTCTCTGGTGAACTGAAAGCCAATAAGGAATGCCCTTTATATATTTCTAAAAATACAGGTAGTAATCCTGACGGAATTAAGAGTATTATTGGCATGAGCTATAAGATTAAAGAAGCCAATGTTTTGCCAGCAATTTGGTATCGTGTTGAAGTCCCGAATGCTCAAGTTAATAAATTACGCTGGGTTGAAGCAGTGTGTGGAGAGGTTATTACGGATAATACTGATGTCGATCAAGGCAATGATGCGAATGTGGTTACTCCAGTTACGCCTAATCAAAATACTTGCTCAGTTTCTGGCAATGCCAATAGTTATGTACTTGCTCTAAGTATGCAAGCAGCATTTTGTAAAACCTCTGGTACAAATAAACCAGAATGTTTAAACTTAACAGCAAATTCACCATATACTAAGCAATTAAGTCTGCATGGTTTGTGGCCAAATCAAAATGCTTGCGGTACAAATTATGGTTTTTGTAACAATACTCAGAAAAAACAAAGTCATTGTGACTATCCACCTCTAGCCCTTAACTCTCAAACAGAGATTATGTTAAAACAATATATGGCGAGTATGCAATATGGCTCATGTCTTGAACGTCATGAATGGTATAAACATGGTACTTGTCAAAATCGCACTCCCGACAATTACTATTCTTTAGCAATTAATTTAACTAAACAAATAAATGAAACCGATCTTGGGTCTTATATTGCTAAGAATATAGGACAGTCAATTACCGCGGTGGATTTTAATAAGCATTTTGATGAAGCACTTGGTGTAGACAGTAGCAAAAAAGTACAATTAATCTGCAATAACGGTCTATTAACTGACCTTTATATTGAGCTACCAAATTTAGATGATAATAATGAGAGTTCAATAAAAAAACTGTTATCTCTAGCAAAAAATGCTAAAACAAAAACTTGCCCTGATACATTTAAATTATCTGATTTTCGCCCTTAAATAGATATCTCCCCAGAGTCAACTATTAGAATGACTCTGGGTTGAAACACTAGAAATTAACCACTAATATAGATGCATAGTGCCATTTGATATTAACAACCACCTTCTGAAAACATATAAAACCCTGCTGTATAGATACATAAATTTCTTTTTTCATCATCAGCAATAGAGATATTAAGGACATCATTCTTCCCTGTTCCCCAACTTGCTGTTTGAAGTTTTGCGCGGATATTAACTGCTCCATCAGGAATCTTTATTGAAACTGAATCACCCCAAAGAGTGTTTGTAGCATTATTTAGATTAGATAATACATTTAAATAATATGAAGTATACTGCCCAACATTAGTGTTTTTCTTCAATGTTACCGTCCCATGAGTTATTGATTTATTAGTTGCTATTTGTGTACTTTCATAAGAAGTATTAGCAATGTTGGCAACACGAGCGTTGCTACCAACAGTACTATTAGCATCACCCCCACCATTACCAGCATTACAAGCCGATAATGTCAAACTTGATATCGCCATAAAAAATGCAAAACCTTTATTAAATTTAAAATACTCCATCAGTTATCCCTTATAAATTTGTGAGGAACTATTATAAATGAAACATGTTCCTATTTGCAACGTTTTACAAGATTACCAAAAATTTCTATTAGTAATTTTCATTCAAATAAGGTATAATTTCACAAATCATAAAAAGGTCAATATCATGAACAAAATCACTTTCTTATTTACTATACTACTATGCTCTTTAAAACTAAGCTTCGCAAATGAAGTTACTGCAATTACTGATTTTAACAGCAGTGCATATCTAGGTAATTGGTACGAGATAGCTAGATTACCAAATACTTTTGAAAAGAAATGCTCTACTCCTATTATCGCTAATTATTCGATAAACCCTGATAATCAAGAACAACTTACCGTGACAAACCAATGTACTGTCGAAGGCAACAAATTAAACATTGCAAATGGCAATGCAAGTTTTGCAAGTTCTACAAATGTTGGAAAACTGGAGATAACTTTTTTACCTAAATGGCTAAGATGGTTACCATTTACTCATGGCGACTATTGGATATTATATACTGACTATGACACATTATCAGTTGTTGGTAGCCCAAATCATGAGTACTTATGGGTATTAGCTCGTACAAAATCTTTAAACCAAGATGTATTAGCAAAAGCAGTTTTA
>CANEUJ010000105.1 GCA_947441745.1 Neisseriaceae bacterium
ACTGCTCATCACTCAAACCACTATGGTTATTAACAATGCTTGAATAATTAAGTTTGATATCCTTAGCATACTCTGGTAATTTTTCTAATATATTGTTTAACATGGTTATGTACCTTTTAAATTATTTATTTTATAATGTTTCTTCGCCTTTGTGCCAGTTACATGGGCAAAGTTCATCAGTTTGTAGAGCATCCAAAATACGAAGAGCCTCTTGTGGATTACGACCAACACTCATGTCAGTCATTTCAACATAACGAATGATATTATCTGGATCAACTATAAATGTTGCTCTATTAGCAACACCAGCTTCTTCATTTAAAATACCGAGTGCTAATGATAGTTCTTTTTTGATATCAGCAAGCCATGGGAATGTAAGAGGACGAAGATCATTATGGTCACGCCTCCAAGCAGAATGCACAAAGTCGCTATCAGTTGAGGCACCAATTAAAACTGCATCACGATCTTTAAAGTCTTGCTCTAATTTACCAAAGCCACTGATTTCAGTTGGACATACAAATGTAAAATCTTTTGGCCAAAAGAAAATTATTTTCCATTGTTTACCATAAGTATCAAGAGACACTTGCCTAAAATCAGATTCATAATTTGCACCAACTACAGCAGTTAGATTAAACTCTGGAAATTTATTACCTACTTTTAACATAATTATTAACTCCTAAAAATATTGTTTAAATGAAGTATCTTTTACTTCTAGGAGATATTTTAAATCAAACAGTTTAATAAATCCAATTTATTAAACTTATATGGTTGATAGTTATTAGCTATTGGAGATATTTTGGATAGTGTTTATAAGGTTTTGAATGATAGAAGCTCTAAAATAGCTACTTCTATATGCAATTAATACTTTACGTGTTGGGGTAAGATTGGCAAATTTTTTAATAATATATAATTTATTATCATCATTTTTTAGTGCAGTATTTGGCATAATACTAACACCCAGCCCCCTTGCAACCATATATTTTATAGTTTCAAGAGATGTAGTAACAATCATTTTAGAAGCATTATCTTTATTATTACCAATACATTTAGGGCAAACTTGTAAAACTTCATCACGAAAGCAATTACCCTTGCCTAATAATAATAAGGTCTCAGTATATAGATCTTCCGGCTTAATGCTCCCCTTATTACTCCATTTATGGTTATTTGGAATAATTATTTTTAATGGCTCAGTATAAAGCACTTCTGTGGTAATACCATTATAATCAAATGGGCTAGCAACAATAATAGCATCTAATTCCCCGGAATTTAATTTTTCATGTAAACTCTTAGTATACCCCTCTTCAATAACTATATTTATCGGTGAGTTAATATTATTTAATTCATTGATTACTTCAGGAAAAAGGTATGGCCCAATAGTATGAACAGCTCCAATTTTAAGCGGTGTAGAAAGTGGAGCCTTACTTTCTGCAGCGATTGCTTTTATCTCAGAGATTTGCTCTACAATTATCATTGCTTTATCTAAAATCTGCCGTCCAATTTCGGTTATTAAAAGCGTAGTTTTAGAGCGTTCAAAAATTGTAACCCCTAGGCTTTCCTCTAGTTTACGAATAGCGATACTAAGTGTTGGTTGACTTACAAAACAACTAGCCGCAGCACGACCAAAGTGCATTTCTTTCTCAACTGCCAAAATATATCTTAACTCAGTAACAGTTATATTTGCTAATAATTCCATATTTCTTCCATTATATATTATAAGGCAATATTCGTCATTCCAGCGGAGGCTGGAATCCATGCTCTTGCTCTAAATAACGATATTGGGGCATGGATCCCAGACTCACATGTAGACAGCATCTAGTTTATATCTGGGATGACAGACAAGATGATACTTGCTCTCATACTTATATTTAACTAAAGCTGATTTTGTTATCTTTTATTATATGGCAATTCGTCATTCCAGCGGAGGCTGGAATCCATGCTCTTGCTCTAAATAAAGATATTGGGTCATGGATCCCAGACTCACATTTAGACAGCATCTAGTTTATATCTGGGATGACAAACAAGATGATACTTGCTCTCATACTTATATTTAACTAAAGCTGATTTTGTTATCTTTTAGTTCTACGAGTACCGTTTGCCCAATAGCATATTTACCAATTAATAAATCTTTAGCAAGTGGGTTTTCAATTTCTTGTTGAATCGCTCGTTTTAGAGGTCTTGCTCCATATACTGGATCAAAACCAACTTCTGCTATATGACTTAGTACTTCTTCACTAATATGCCAATTAATATCTAGTTTTGCCAAACGTTTGGCTAAAATTGACAGCTGAATTTTTGCGATTTCCTTAATCTCGGCTTTATCCAAACCATGGAATACCACAATCTCATCAATTCTATTGATAAACTCGGGTTTAAAATATGATTTTATATCTTCCATAACAACTAATTTAATGTCTTCATAAGGACTAGTATTCATGGCATGAATTTGAGAACTACCGATATTTGATGTCATAACAATTACAGTATTTTTAAAATCAACTGTCCGACCTTGACCATCAGTCAAGCGTCCATCATCTAGTACTTGTAACAAGATATTAAATACATCTGGATGAGCTTTTTCGATTTCATCAAGTAATATCACACTATATGGTTTTCTTCTAACCGCTTCTGTCAAATACCCACCTTCATCATAACCAACATACCCAGGAGGTGCACCAACTAGTCTTGATACACTATGTTTTTCCATGTATTCTGACATATCAATTCTAATTAAATGTTCTTCACTATCAAATAAGAAACTAGCTAATGCTTTACATAATTCTGTCTTCCCCACCCCAGTTGGCCCTAGAAATAAAAAAGAACCATATGGTCTATCAGGATCTGACAGCCCCGACCTAGAGCGCCTGATTGCATCTGAAATAGCAATCACTGCTTCGTTTTGACCAATAACTCTAGAATGTAAGAAGTACTCCATTTTAATAAGTTTATCTCGTTCACCTTCTAGCATTTTACTAATTGGAATCCCCGTGCTTCTTGATACCACCTCGGCTATTTCTTCAGCTCCAACCTCAGTTCTTAATAGTTGCAATTCTTTATGATTGCTTTTTTCAGCTTGTTTTAAGCGTGATTCTAATTCTGGTTGACGACCATATTGTAATTCAGCCGCCTTTTGCCAATCACCACTACGTTTATAAGTTTCGATTTCATTTTTGACTTTATCTAACTCATCACGAATACTTTGTGAACCTTGAACTACTGCTTTTTCACTATTCCAAACCTCTTCCAAATCAGCGTATTCTTTGCCAAGATTCGCTATTTCATCCTCAATATGTAAGAAACGCTTTTTACTCGCTTCATCTGACTCTTTTCTTACCGCTTCTCTTTCGATTTTTAGCTGAATAAGACGACGTTCTAGTTTATCCATAACTTCAGGCTTAGAGTCAATCTCCATTTTTATCCTCGAAGCAGCCTCGTCAATTAGATCAATTGCTTTATCAGGTAAGAATCTATCAGTTATATAGCGATGTGATAATTCAGCCGCGGCAACTATTGCAGGGTCAGTAATTTCTACACCATGATGAATTTCATATTTTTCTTGTAATCCACGTAAAATTGCGATAGTATCCTCAACCGATGGCTCCTGAACCAATACCTTTTGAAACCTACGCTCTAAAGCAGGATCTTTTTCGATATTTTTACGGTATTCATCAAGTGTCGTAGCACCAATACAATGAAGCTCCCCACGAGCAAGTGCTGGTTTTAGCATATTACCAGCATCCATTGCACCATCAGCTTTACCTGCCCCAACCAAGGTATGTATCTCATCAATAAAGATAATTGTACTACCTTCATCCGCTGATAATTCATTAAGCACTGATTTTAAACGCTCTTCAAAGTCTCCACGATACTTAGCACCTGCTAAAAGCAATGCTAAATCTAAAATAAGTAATCGTTTATTTTTTAGTCCCTCAGGTACTTCACCATTGATAATCCTCTGTGCCAAACCTTCGACAATTGCTGTCTTACCAACACCTGGCTCACCGATTAATACAGGATTATTTTTGGTACGTCTTTGAAGCACTTGAATAGTGCGTCTAATTTCATCATCACGCCCAATTACTGGGTCTAGTTTCCCTAGCCTCGCTCTTTCCGTAAGATCTATCGTATATTTCTTGAGAGCTTCTCTTTGATTTTCGGTATCTTGATTATTAATAGCCTGTCCACCTCTAATATCCATAATTACTTTATTAACATCTGCGTGTTTTATATTATGTTGTTTGAGTAGTTTACCAACGGCACCCTTATCTTCAAGGCATGACAACAAAAACAACTCTGATGCAATATATTCATCATTTAGTTTAAGAGCTATTTTCTCGGTAACATTTAGTAGGTTATTAAGATCTCTTGATACTGTAATTTCACCATCATTACCAGATACCTTTGGTAATTGTAAAATTAAATTATTTAACTCTTGCTTTAGGTTATTAACTGTAACTCCTACTTTAGCTAAAACACTAGCTATCGTTGAATTATCTTCATTTAACATAGCAACTAGCAAATGACAAGGTTCTATATAAGCATTGTCATTCTTAAGTGCCAAACCCTGTGCATCAGCTAACGCTGTTTGAAATTTTGTAGTTAATTTATCAAATCTCATTTTCAATTTCTCCTTGGTATTTATACCTTAATTATATATGGGTATTAATAGCGAATTTTCAAATATTATCACATAATAGTACCAAACTCAAGTAAAATAATGTATATTAGGGCAAGAGCATGGATTCCAGCCTCCGCTGGAATGACGACTGGCTTTGCTGTTTAGTCACGAGTTTGGGATCCATGCCCTAAAATTTTAAGAGGTTTATAAAATGTCAAACAAACTTACTTGTGAACAACTATTTCAAAAAAACAAAATCGTACCTGTAGTAATATTAAATGATATTGATAAAGCAGTACCTATAGCTCACGCATTATTAGAAGGTGGAATATCGGTAATGGAAGTTACCCTTCGCACCCCAAATGCCTTAAGTATTATCGCAAAACTTACTAAGGAAGTACCCGAAATGATAACTGGGGCTGGAACTATTTTAAATGATGATCACTATCATAAGGCTATAAAGCACGGTGCTCAATTTATCGTATCTCCTGGTCTAACTCCAGAGCTTGTTAAAGTAGCAAGTCAATACGATGCACCATTTCTACCAGGAGCAATTACTCCAACTGAAATCATGCAAGCACTACTTCATGGAT
>CANEUJ010000106.1 GCA_947441745.1 Neisseriaceae bacterium
CTAGCATATAAAAACCCCCGATTATGATAATCGGGGGTTTTTAATCCCAACTTATTTGGGGTGATATCTATTAGAACAATTACTTAACTTCTACTTTATATTTATTCTTTAGACTATCAAAGAAAGCACGAGTTTTTTCAGATTGTAACTGTTGTCTGATTTGATCTTTCATTTTATCAAATTCTGGTATGTTTGTATTAGCTCCAGTTTTAACATCATTTAATTTGATTATGTGGAAACCAAATTGAGATTTAACTGGAGTTGTTGTATATTTACCTTTTTGTAAAGTTTTAATCGCATTAGTAAATTCTGGTACGTAATTAGAACCATCAGACCAACCTAATTCACCACCTTTAACTTTAGATCCAGGGTCTATTGAGTATTTTTTAGCTAATTCAGCAAAGTTAGCACCTTTTTTAAGTTGAGCTTCGATATCGTCAGCAGTTTTTTTATCCTTAACTAATATGTGTGATACATTATATTGTTTTTGGTTAGTAGCTTGTTTTTTCATGTCTTCATATTTAGCTTTTACATCAGCATCACTTACTTCTGAACTAGTAGCTTTTTCTTGAAGAATTTGAGCATAAATCATAGGTTTAACTTCTTCAAGTTTTTCTTTATAAGCTGGAGATTTATCTAGATTTTGACCGTTGCCTTCTGCTAGAATTGCTTGTTGCATTCCAACTGATTGTAAAAGTTGTTTTTTAAATTGTGGATTATTCATTTGCTCTGCAGCCATTGGAGATGACTTTTTGAATTGTGACATAGCTTGATCAATTATTTTTTGATCAACTGGTTTACCATTTACGTACAGAGTTTCAGCAAAACTGCTGGTAGCAAAAGCCGCAGCAAGAATCACGAGGTTAAGTTTTTTCATAAGATTTCCTTCCTTTTATTTACAAAAAACACATCTCGAAAACGAGTAATTTATTTTAACATACATAAATATCGTCAGTGTTAGTTAATTTTCCTAAAAATTACCTAAGCTCAAACAAGATTATAAAACATAACGTGATAAATCTTCAGATTGAGAAATTTCTTCAAGCTTTTTATTTACAAATGCTTTATTAACTATCACTTTGGAATGATTCTCAGGTGCAAAACTTGCATCTTCAAGAAGTCGCTCCATTATGGTGTATAACCTTCTAGCTCCAATATTTTCAGTTTTTTCGTTTACATTGTAGGCGATTTCTGCCATTTGCTTAATTCCATCAGCAGTGAAAGTAATTTTACTATTTTCAGTAGCAAGTAGTGCTTTGTACTGCTGTGTCAAACAAGCATCAGTTGCAGTTAAAATCTTAGCAAAATCATCAACAGTTAAAGATTCTAATTCAACTCGAATCGGAAAACGCCCCTGAAGTTCAGGTAATAAATCAGATGGCTTTGCCAAATGAAATGCACCTGAGGCTATAAATAATATATGATCAGTTTTTAACATTCCATATTTGGTACTAACAGTAGTACCTTCAACTAGTGGTAGTAAGTCACGTTGTACCCCTGAGCGCGATACATCAGCTCCACTATTACCGCTTTTTATAGCTACTTTATCAATTTCATCGATAAATACTATACCATTTTGTTCGACACTATTTATACTTTGTGTGCGAATTTCATCTTCATTTATTAAATTATTTGCTTCTTCTTCAGTGAATGCTTTAAATGCTTCAGATAGCTTGAGCTTACGCTTCTTTTTCTTGCTCGCTATATTGCTATCAAACATATTTTGAATCTGACTAGTTAAGTCTTCAAGCCCAGGTGGCCCCATAAGCCCTATTGTAGCTCGTGGTGTTTCAATCTCAATATCAACTTCTTTATCATCAAATTTACCTTGATATAATAGTTCTCTAAATTTTTCACGAGTACTACTATCAGAGCTATTTTTTATTTCTTCATTATCCAAACGAGCTGGTGGTAATAATATATCTAAGATTCTTTCTTCAGCAAGTTTTTTACCATGTTCAAGGTTGCTTTTCTGGGCTCTTTGACGAAAGTCTTTTACCGCAATTTCTACAAGATCCCGAATTATAGAATCAACATCACGACCTACATAGCCTACTTCAGTAAACTTTGTGGCTTCAACTTTAATAAAAGGTGCATCAGCAAGTTTAGCTAGGCGACGAGCGATTTCGGTTTTACCAACCCCAGTTGGGCCAATCATTAGTATGTTTTTTGGAGTTATTTCACTTTGAAGTGGCTGTTCCACTTTTTGGCGTCTAATTCGGTTTCTAAGGGCAATTGCTACAGCTTTTTTAGCGGCTTTTTGACCTATTATATATTTGTCTAGTTCGTCGACAATTTGACTTGGAGTGAGTTGCATTAATTACCCTTCATTTGATTAATATAATTATTTATATATGGTGTCATATGTGGAAATATCAAGTATTTTATTTTACATTTCTATAAGATATAGCATACCTAGAAAGCATGTTAAGATAAATAATATTGCGGAAAATGAATGCCAAAAATCAAAAGCATTATTTTGTAAAGACACTAATTGCTGTGCAACTGATGAGATTTTCTCTCTTAGAGCATAAATCATCGGGAAGATAGCAAAGTATTCAACTACTAGTATCGAAAACATGCATAATATATACCAAAAACGTTTGGTAGCAAGTAATGCAAGTCTATGGTTCACAATAACTTCGATAAAAGCAATTATTAGACATATTATTCCAATATATGATTGGATATTTAGTATTTGTGATACTAGTTCTGAAGCTGTAATTTGATCCAGTGTTTTAAATAAGACTGGAAAAATTACTATTCCAGCCATCCAAGTACCACCTAGCCAAAAAGTCATTGCAATTTTACTAAATTGATGAATGCTTATAATTTCACGCTTCTGAAATGAAGATCTAGTAGCTATTTTAGTTGCTACTTTAGAAGCCTTTTTACGTGCTTGAACCATTGAGTTATAACCTTTTTGTATGATGTTTTTATAGGTGGATTTGTTTATTTATTATAACGAGTAACCGAGTCTACGATTTCTTTTTTGGCGGCTTCAATGCCTTCCCAGCCAGTAATTTTTACCCATTTACCCTTTTCTAATCCTTTGTAGTGTTCAAAGAAGTATTTAATTTGTTCAACTAATAAAGGTTGAATATCTTCCATTGATTTAACATTAGCATATAAGGCACATGATTTTACAGTTGGAACAGCAAGAATTTTAGCATCGACGCCACTTTCATCTTCCATCCGCAGTACTCCAAGAGCCCGACATTTAACGACTGCCCCGTGAACTATGGGAAAAGGTGTAATTACTACAACATCAGCAGGATCTCCATCTTCTGATAGAGTATGAGGAATAAAACCATAGTTTGCTGGGTATGACATTCCAGTGCCGACAAATCTATCAACAAATAATGCTCCTGAATCTTTATCCATTTCATATTTAATTGGAGAAGAGTTTGCTGGGATTTCAATGATTACATTAAATTCTTCAGGTAAGTTACTGCCAGCACTGATTTTATCCATATTCATGAGTAGTTCCTTTGCAAAAAATATTACTCTCAATTTATTTAAAACGGTATAATTGTAACTCGTAACAAGACTAATTTGCAAGTTTAAAATTTTTATGTTGAGCCTAAAATATGCTACCAGATAAGCTAATAATTGAAATAGATAAGATTATAAAAACCTTTAGTACAAAAGCCATTTCAATAAGAGAGCATCCTGATGCTAATATAAATTATGAAGAGATGCCTGAGTCAGAAAAAAAGCATTCAATTTCCTTAATGCGAATAAATCACTGCGGAGAAATATGTGCTCAAGCATTATATCAGGGACAGGCACTAACTGCTAGAAACCCACAAATACGTGAAATATTTGAACATTCTGCTTTGGAAGAAACTGAGCATTTGGCGTGGACAGAGTCTCGTATTGCAGAGTTAGGTGGAAGAACTAGCATACTAAATCCTTTATTTTATTTGGCGAGTCTTACTATGGGGGTTACGGCTGGAGTTATCGGAGATAAATGGAGTATGGGGTTTTTAGAAGAAACCGAGAGTCAAGTTTCTAAACATTTGGGTGAGCATTTAAATCTAATATCAAAACTTGATACCAAAAGTATAGCTATTATCAAACAAATGAAGGAAGATGAAGAGGGGCATGCTATATTAGCGAGTCAATTAGGTGCAGTAGAGTTACCTGATGTAATTAAGAAGGTTATGCAGTTTGCTTCCAAAATCATGGTAAAAACCACATATCATATTTGAACTCTTTAAACTACTTAATGTCTGGTGTCAAGATATGGTAAAATAATTGCTAATGTCATTATTTTTTTAGTAAGGTAGATTACAATGTCAGAGCAAAAGCAATCAGTGTTTAGTTTAGATAAAATTTATGTGAAGGATATTTCTCTTGAAATACCGAATGCTCCTAAGATTTTTCTTAATCGTGAACAACCAAATATTGAATTAAATATTAGTTTTAATTCTACTGAATTGGATCATGGGGTTTATCAAACTATTTTACATGCTGTTGTTAATGCTAAAATTGGTACTGAACAAATGTTTTTGATTGAGATTGATCAAGCTGGAATCTTTCAAATGCAAAATCTTCCATCTGAGCAACTGCAATTATTGCAAAATATCGACTGTCCAAATATTTTATTCCCATATCTTCGTGAATTAGTAAGTGATTTAACTACCCGTGCTGGGTTTCTACCTGTAGTGCTTGCTCCTGTAAATTTTGCATATTTGTATCAACAAAAACAGCAAGCAGAAGCCAATTCTCAAGCAACAAATAATACTATTAATTAGTAGATAAGTTGTGGTTATTAGTGTTTTAGGCTCTGGAGCATGGGGATCGGCTCTTGCAATCGCAATGAGTAGCGTTGCATCTGTAAAGCTATGGAGTCGAAGTAGTAATCAGGTAGAACAAATCAATCTACACCGTGTTAATAAAGGCTATCTACCTGAAACTATTAAATTCCCACACAATATAAATGCAACTAGTGATTTTTCGGATGCACTTAAGGCAGATTTAGTAATCATCGCTGTTCCAAGTTCTATCCTACGAAGTATGCTAAATATAATAAAACAAGAGGCTAAAACTCCTGATATCATATGGGTATGTAAAGGTTTTGAAACAGCTACCAATTTATTGCCACATCAAGTTGTGTCTGAGGTTTTGCCAGGTTTTAAAAATATTGGAGCTTTAATAGGGCCATCATTTGCCAAAGAAGTTGCAGAGTCTAA
>CANEUJ010000107.1 GCA_947441745.1 Neisseriaceae bacterium
AACAATTTGTGCTTCACTTGCATGTTTAGTCATACCTTAACTCCTTAACAACGACTAAATTTTACCAAATTGTCTACTTTTACAGTGTGTAATTATACGGGTACCTGACAAAATGCTCTCATAATTTATGTCAAGCACAAATTCTACCATAAAATAACATTCATAATGCAGTGAAATCAAAAATTAGAACTACCTTTTGTTCTACGTCAAATATACTTCTTCAATTTCTCTTGAGTTATTACTCTAGCATGCATGCCCCAAGGCATCACATCCTATATTTGTTCATGCATATGAATGATAGCAACTGGTATTCATTAACCTTACTGGTGTGACCAAACCTTTAAAGCACTTAGCTACCCCAAAAAACTGACTATCCCTATATAAGCATATTTTTTCGCCATCATTGCACGTACTTGATATAAAGCTATGTCCATTTTTTATATACCTAAAATCATCCTCATTTAACTCATATTTTGGCATTTCAGATAACATTATATCAACAGGTAGCAATAATTGTCGCCTTTGTTGTAACTCTAAGGAGGTTATATATTCTAAGCTTAATTTTTCATCTAAAACAAATTGATTAGATTTAGTTCTGACTAAACCTATAAGGTGGGCTCCACAACCTAGTTTTTGTCCTATATCATTTGCTAATGTTCTAATATAAGTACCTTTACTAGATAGTACTCTAAGCTTTATTATATCAAGAGCTATATATTCGAGTAGCTCTATTTCATGGATACAAATTTCACGTGATTTAATTACCACTTCCTCACCATCTCGAGCGTACTGATATAATGCTTTGCCATTGACTTTGAGAGCTGAATAAATAGGCGGGGTTTGGGTAATAGTTCCTTTAAAACTATTTATGCACTCCAATATTTCGTCTAGAGTTGACGATACTATTGAGGTGCTAGTTATTTCACCCTCAGCATCATAAGTAGTTGTTGTTTGCCCAAGCTTGATAGTTGCAATATACTCTTTGTCACCATCAAGAAGAAATGACGAAAATTTGGTAGCTTCTCCAAAGCAAATAGGGAGTAGTCCTGTTGCTAGTGGATCTAATGTACCTGTATGCCCTGCTTTTGCTGCGTTAAATAAACGCCTCACCTTTTGAAGAGCTGTATTACTTGATAACCCAAGAGGTTTATTAAATAATAAAACCCCATTAACTTCTTCGTATTTCACAATTATTTTTTCTATCTGATAATTCTTTAATAATAAATTAATTCAGGCATTGATGACCCATTGATGACCCATTGATGACCCATTGATGACCCATTGATAACCAGTTCGCTATTTTAGCTTATATTTAGTCAAGTATCCCGCACCATCTTGAATTAATATACCACTCATAATTAAACTTTTTAGATCACGTTTAGCAGTTTCTCTTGATGTATTAACAATCTCTCTATATTTGGCATTTGTTATACTACCAAATTTTTTAACATATTCTACAGCTTTAAGTTGGCGATCAGTTAAATTCTCTGTATGATAATCTAATGTATTATTAGCAATATTTTCTAGCGGTACTCTATAAAAAAACAATCTAAATGTTCCAGCCTCAGATTTAAACATCGGTAGTGGATGTTTATATTCCTGCAATTCTTTTGCTATACGAGTAGTTCCACTTCCCCAGCGCTCTACTAACCCCATATAAAAAAATGCTTCAGCAATTTTTCTATTTCTAGGAAAAGAGTCATGCTCAGTAAATAACATTTCTGTCGTAAGCCCTAAAGGCAATCCACCAGCATTCCAGAATTCAAGACGCTCGTCATATAACCTTATCTGACTATGGGCACCACTAGTATAGTCACGGTGACAAAGTAAATTGATTACTGATTCACGTATTGCATCTAATGGATATTCCCATATAACTTCACGCTGTGGGTTACCTGTAATAATAAATGCAGTTTCTAGTCGCTCTCTAAACCAAGCCATTGTTCCATCTAATTGATTTAACAAAGAACCATGCATTTCTCTATCATCAACTATTAGAGTTGGCGAACGAAATCTTCCTAGTTTCAAAAATGCTGATCCAAAATACTATTCTGGGTCATCACAGAATAATAGTATACTCGCTCTAGTCGGTTTGTCATCAAAAATTAATTTTAATTTTCTTAAAAAATCAAATGGTGCTACATTATCAGGAACTGGGTGTCTTCCTGAACTCTTGACCATATCAATAAATCGACGAATATTATTTAAATTAAGATCATTTAATGTTGCATTAGGTTCGATAGCTGCATCCCAAGTAGTACCATTGCTTGAAATTATACGCTGCATAATTTCTTCGTGGCTCATGCGTTGATTGCTTTTACCTACCCTACGAAAATATCGACCACGAAAACTAATGGGAGAGCTTAGAGATGGCGTAACAGTAATTACAACCACTATCTTATTCTCGTATGAAATGTTTGTTATTGATGGTTGGATGCGCGGGTCAGTTGCCTCTTGTATTTTATTTGCAATATTTTCTAATGTTTTCTTGCCAATATCAAAACCGCAAATATCACCCGAGTCTTTAATGCCAAGTAATAATACACCGCCTCTAGCATTCATAAATGCTACAAGTTACTCAACTGCTTCATCATTAAACGACTCTTTAAATTCAAGAACTTCAGACTCACCGCTCAAAACATGATGCAATAAATTTGTTACTGAAATAACTTCAGCCATAATAAATCCCAACCACTTAATAAAAAAGCATAGCTTAATATATTTCTACTCTTGAGGCTCAACCACTTCCTCTTCATCTCTAAACTCTTCCTTAACTTTATTTAGCACGTTTAGCATATTAGTACCACGCATCATGGACTCATCATAGATAAATTTAAGCTGAGGAATTGTATAGGTTCTAAATCCTTTGGACAGTTCCGAACGAATAAAAGTCTTTGCCGAATCAAGTGCTTTTGTTACCTCATCACGTTTTTCTTCTTGAAGGACAGTCCAATATATCTTAGCCCAAGTATTGTCATCTGTTACTTCAACATCATTGATAGTTACCCAAACAATACGAGGGTCTCTAACTTTTTGGCGCAGTATATCTACTACATCTTTTTGGATTTGATCAGCAATTCTTTGGCTTCGACCGTGACTATATCTACGCATTATTTAACCACACTTTCAAAATACTCATTACTTTCTAGCTGTATACTAAAATTATAATATTCAGGTTTTATTTTATACATATATCCTGTCCCAAGATCAATTAAAAATGCAGGTAATACTATCAAATTCCAATACCCTACGTTTTGAAACTCAGTTTCAACAAAAAAATCTTGATCTTTATATCCTGTTTTTTTAAGCGTAAGCTTTTGAGGAGAGTATCCTACACTCGGCAATATTATTGAGGTAGGTGTCATGCCATAATCAACACCATTCATATATAATTTGGCACCATCTGGTATTGAATGAACCGTTACTTCACGATTATTTTGACCATATAAAGTAGCACAGCCACTAAGCAAAGTTAGTAGCACATATATGCCAAGAATAATATTAAAGCGTACGTTTAACTTCAGTAATTTCATAAGCTTCTAAGATATCACCTTCTTTAAGATCATTATAATCACTCAATGATAGCCCACATTCATAACCAGATTTAACTTCTTTAGCATCATCTTTAAAACGCTTCAATGAGCTTAATTCGCCATCATGAATTACCATACTATCACGGATTAATCTAATTTTAGAATTTCGTTTGATAATACCCTCAGTTACCATACAACCAGCGATTACTAGTTTACCTACGCTAAAAAGTTGACGAATTGATACGTTACCAGTAATTATTTCTTTCTTCTCAGGAGATAACATACCAGTCATAGCCGCTTTGACATCATCAATAATTTCATAAATGATATTATAATAACGTATCTCAATACCATTTGCCTCAGCAAGTTTTTTGGCATTAGAATCAGCACGAGTATTAAAACCAATCACCAAAGCATTTGAAGCATTAGCTAAGTTAATATCAGATTCATTTATTCCACCAACTGCAGCATGGATGACTTGAACCTTAATCTCACCTGTAGACAATCTCTCAAGAGATCCAGTTATCGCTTCAAAAGAACCCTGTACATCAGATTTAATAATCACAGGTATATTTTGCACTACACCTTCATTAATTCCTGAGAACAAATTTTCTAATTTAGCACTTTGCTGGCGAGCAAGTTTTTCTTGACGTTGCTTATCTTGTCTAAAAGACGCAATTTCTCGTGCTTTTCTCTCATCACTAACAACTATCATATCGTCACCTGCAGATGGCACATCAGCTAAACCTAATAGCTCAACAGGAATAGATGGCCCTGCAACATTAACTTGACGTCCAAGTTCATCTATCATAGCACGAACCTTACCATAAGTAGTTCCAGCTAGCACCATATCACCGCGATTAAGTGTACCACTTTGAACCAAAACCGTCACAACAGATCCACGACCTTTATCAAGTCTTGACTCTATCACTACAGCCTTTGCTGGAGCATTAATTGGAGCTTTTAGTTCTAATACTTCCGCTTGTAATAAAATAGCATCAAGAAGATTATCTATACCCATGCCTGTAAGTGCTGAGATTGGTACGCACATTACATCTCCACCCCACTCCTCAGTTACGACTTCATATTGAGTAAGTTCTTGCTTAACTTTATCTGGAGTTGCATCAGGCTTATCCATTTTATTAATTGCAACAACTATAGGCACACCAGCAGCTTTAGCATGATGTATTGCTTCTATAGTTTGAGGCATTACACCATCATCAGCTGCAACTACCAAAATAACTATATCAGTTAATTGTGCACCTCGAGCCCTTAACTTCGTAAATGCTTCATGACCTGGGGTATCTAAAAAGGTAATAATACCATGCCCAGTATCAACGTGATAAGCACCAATATGCTGAGTAATACCCCCAGCTTCACCATGAGCTACTTTAGCCTTACGAATATAATCAAGTAACGATGTCTTACCATGGTCAACATGACCCATAATAGTAACAATTGGTGCCCGATGTACTAAATCAGACTCTTCACGTTTAATTACATCTTCCAAAAAGCTCTCAGGATCATCTGCTTTACTAAGTTTGGCAGTATGTCCTAACTCTTCAACTATAAGAACCGCAGTATCTT
>CANEUJ010000108.1 GCA_947441745.1 Neisseriaceae bacterium
AAATATTAATAGCAAACCTAATCTAAATTTCCTTCAGCATCGTGTTTTTGTCGAGGACAATTTTTCTGTCATTCCAAACATAAACATTTTGCTGTTTCGATACGAGTTTGGAATCCATGTACTAATAATAAAAAATAAGCTCTACTCTTCGATCGCATAAGTGTATTTTACTGTTGTAGATTTCGTTCGCCAATATTAATTATTGATGATAGAGAAGCTCATGGCACTTTGATTAATCAGTTAGATGAAACTATGGCGTGGTTTAAAGAACGCCTCGAAACAGAATTTATTATTACAGGAAACCCACAACGCGAAGTTCGCTGGGAATATCCCCTAGATGCCATTCGTGAGGCTACCATAAATATTTTATGCCATCGCGACTATACTAGCCTTGCTCATAGCCAAATTCGACTCTATGATGATAAATTAGAGTTCTGGAATTCTGGAACTTTACCAGTTACATTAACTCCAGAATTACTTTTGGTTGAACATGATTCAATGCCTCGAAATAATAAAATCGCAGATGCATTCTTCTATATGGGGCTAATTGAACAATGGGGAAGCGGAACAACTAGAATAGCTCATGAATTACAAGCGTATGGCTACCCCTTACCCCAATTCAAGGTTGAATTAGGGCACTTTAGGCTTAGCTTCCACCGCACTTCATACGCAGAAGATTTATTGAAAAAAACTAATCTAAATGAACGGCAGCTTAAAGTTGTAGCATACTTAAAAAATAATGATGCTATTTCAAATCTTGAGTATCAAAAAATTGCTGAAGTTTCTAATAGAACAGCAGCACGCGAACTAAAAGAGTTAAAAGAAAAAGGAATCGTAGTATCAAATGGTTCAGGTAGGTCTATTACGTATAAACTTAAATAATCACGCCAATCACGCCATAATCACGCCATAATCACGCCAAGATGATAATTTGGTGCAGTGTATATTTTAATCGGGATTGTATGACGTGAGAAATATTAGGTTATGTATCTAGACAATTAAGAATCACCTCAGCTAGAGACAAGTAAGTTTTTTTGCCATAATAAGACAGTCCTATTTGGCAATTACGATTGAAGGTAACCCCAATCTCGCATTCAGTTATTTGCTCAGAAAGTCCGTTTAAGGCACTTTGGTTGAGTTTTGGCATTTGAAAACCTTTGTTTCCAGCAAATCCACAGCAGTAGATATCAACTGGCGTGATTACTTGGTGGGCACATTGCTTCAAAATATCCATGATTTGTTGTTCCTTACCAAGTTTTCTGGTGCTACAATCAATATGAAGAGCTAGTTTGGTATGTTTTTTATTTAGGTTTAGCTTATCTAAATTCTGATGGATAAAACTAATACTATCGATAATATTACTCGAAGAGCCCATTGCTGTATATAAGCAGCTACTATTATCCATAATGCAGGTAACATTACTAATAGCATTTTGTAATTCTTCTGCCTTTATTTTGCTACCTGCCTCATCGCTTTTTGAAGAAAATACTTGACCGCAACATAAGTTTTCTAGATTCTCTGGGTAAGTAATATCATACCCCAGTTTTTTGATTAATTTCTGAAGTGCATTGTCAGTACTAGTAGCACTATTATCCCCAAAAATTCGATTGTTACAAGTTGGGAAATACATTATCTGGGGTTTTTCAGACAAGGTATCGCTTATAAATTTTGCCCTTTGTGATTTGGGGGTTGTCGGTAGATAAACTGGCAGTATTGGTATTACTTTTTTTAAATTTTTACTTATAGTATAGGTTTGGTTACGCCCAATAATTTTGGCTACAAAATTACCTAAACCAAGAAACTTACGATTGAGACTTATAAAAGCACTAAAATGATTACTCCAGTAACTCACTCGCTGTAGTTTTAATTCTTTAATAAAACTACCAGTATCAATCCCAACAGGGCATTTGGTCTTACATAATCCAGTAGTTGCACAGCTGTCAACTCCATAATATTCATATTGACGTTTAAAATGATTGTATTCGTGTACAAGATTATCTTTTTGTAATTGTTTCATCCTACGATAAGTTGTTATCCGTTGGCGTGGAGTTAGAGTTAGATTTTTGGACGGACAAACTGTTTCACAAAAACCACATTCTATACAACTATCTATTGTACTATCAGCTTCATTTAGTTTTTTGAGGTTTTCTAGATGTAAATTGGGATTATTAGTTAGTTTTACATCTGGGTTAAGAATACCCAAAGGATCAAGTAGATTTTTAATTTGCCACATGATTTTATATAATAAAGCACCCCATTCTAGTTCTGCAAATGGTGCGATATTTCTACCGCTTCCATGTTCAGCCTTTAATGAACCTTGATATTTAACAGCTACCAGATTACATATTTTTTCCATAAATCTTTTGTAATTATCTACTTCAATCTTTTTATCAAAACTAGGCGTAAATACAAAATGAATATTCCCCGCTAGAATATGTCCAAATATAGAAGCATTAGCATAATTATGTTCGATAAATAATTGCCGTAAATCATTAACCAAGTCTGGTAATTGATGAATATTAACCGCCATATCTTCTAAAACCACATTACTACCTTTAGCTCTAGCTCCACCAACTGTTGTAAATATACCTTTACGTAGACTCCATAAATCATTATACGTTATCTCATCTCGGGTAAATTTAACTGCAATATCTATTGATTGAGAAGTAATTAAGTTTTCAGTAAGAGCAATCCTACTTTCTAATTCAAGTAAGTTTGAACCTGATAGTTCCATTAGTATTGCGGAAGTGTCATTAGTTAAAGATGGTAAATATTTTTTGGCAACATCTAAATGTTTAATCGAGTTTAATGAAGTTATATCCATTAGTTCAATTGCATCAATATTGGTTTTTGATAGATGCTCAGTAAGTGCGACTATTTCCACCAAGTTTTCACAAAAGATAAGACTAACAGCCTTATATGGGTTATCAGGTACACAGTTATAGCAGATTTCACTAATAAAACCTAGAGTTCCTTCAGATCCAATCATTAAATGACTTAATATATCAATAGGGTCATTAAAATCAAGAAAAGCATTTAGACTATACCCAGAAGTATTTTTGATTTTAAATTTATGTTTGATTAACTCACAAAGATTATTATCACTTCTAATTTGTTCACGAATTGATATAATTCCATTGATTATACTTTTATTAGTATTTATAAAGTTTTGTCGACTATCTATATTTCTTGTATCTAGTGTACTTCCATTGGCTAGAATTAGTTTTATACCATCTAAAGTATTATAAGTATTTTTACTAGTACCACAACACATTCCACTTGAGTTATTTGCAGCAATCCCACCGATTTTACAAGCAGCTATTGAGGCTGGGTCAGGGCCAATTTTGGTAGCATATGGTTTTAGATATGAGTTAGCAGTTGCACCTATAATCCCTGGTTCAACGATTATTTTATGTCCATTATCCAAAATAGTATGTTTTTGCCAACTGCTATTGGATAAAACAACTAATACAGAATCGCTTAATGCTTGCCCTGAAACACTAGTGCCTGCAGCTCTAAAAGTTATACTGATATTATAAGTATTAGCTAAAATAAGTAGCTTATGAACTTCATCATGATTGTCTACAAATACCACAAGCTTTGGGGTTAGTCTATACATACTAGCATCAGTACCATAAGCATAGCAAAGCATTGGGTCATCAATGATGCGTGAATTATCAATGTATTGTGCTAATTGCTGTTTAAATTTTTTCACTATTATGCTCTTCTCATTCAAAAAAGCTGCAAACAAAGATTATTCTAGCATAAAATAGCGTTAGATAATAATAAATGGAATGTGTTTCAATGTTGAGTATGGAGTGGCAATGAATAATTACCTTATTGGCGTTGATGCTGGTGGCTCCAAAACCCATGCGGTTTTTTTTGATAAAGGTAGCCAAAGTTTTGCAGGTTCCGCTAATATCAGTAAAGGGATTGATATTGCCTATAATTCAATCACTACCGCGATTGATGAATTAATTACCGGTTATGATATAAAAAACATACAAATTGGTATTGGAGTTGCAGGTTATTCAGTAGTTACTAATCGAGACTCCTTAGAGCAAAGACTGTTAAAAAAATACCCCAATCTAAAACTAGTATCGGATTGTCATTTAGCTTGTTTGGCTGCCCATTCTGGACAAGATGGAGCTACTATAATTTGTGGTACTGGAGTTGTTGCTTACTCTATAAAAAATCGAGTTTATAATCAACTTGGTGGGTTTGGCTATCCTCACGGTGATTTGGGTGGCGGGGCGTGGCTTGGGCTTGAAGTATGTAAGCGAGTATGTAAGGCAATTGATGATATAATTCCATGGTCTGATTTATTAAAGGCGGTGTATACTAAATTTGATAATAATAAAGATGAGTTTAAATATTGGCTACTTAGTGCAACACCTGGAGATTTGGCTAATATCGCACGTTCAAGTTTTATAGTTGATTTTCTTAAAACTGATATAAATGCAAAAGAAATATTCACACAAGGGATTAATGAGATACTTGGATATATAAAAGTACTTAAGAAAAATAATCTACCAATTAAATTAGTTGGTGGAGTAGCACTTTTTTATCTTGAAGGGATACAAAAAGAATACCCTGATATAATGCTTAGTGATGTACCTCCTGTATTTGGCGTGAAATATTTGTTTTGAAAGAGGCAAAATGCAAAGAAATTTACTTAAAATAGTGATCTTTATGACGGTATGTTGTCTTAGTATGTTTGCATGCACCTTATCAACATTCATAATGCAGGCGGTTGCATACTATCATGTGTCAGCAACTAGTGCTGGAACATTAGAATCTTATCAAAATTTATCAATGATAGTTTTTATCCTTGGTTTATTTTCAGTAATCCTACGACTTGGTTATCGCTCATCTTTAATGCTAATAATCGGTATTATGGTTGTTATTGCAATACTTCTACCGATTGTTGATAGCTATATAATGCTAAAAATCTATCTAATTGGTCTAGGTCTGGTTTTTGTAGCTATGAAAGTTATACT
>CANEUJ010000109.1 GCA_947441745.1 Neisseriaceae bacterium
AACGATAGACCAAGAAAGATTCTTGGATTTTTAACCCCTAACGAGATTATAACTAAATATTCCAAACGTATAAATCGTGGATATCACAAGTCTCGCACTTCACAGTAAAATGGGCGCAATTTACTTGACAATTAGCACTCCGTTCTTACAATTTCTTATTCCGTACCATCTAAAAATGTTATATAATATTTGATTAATAATACAAAAGTTAGGTTTTATATAATCATGTTAGAACATAGTCATCTTGGCATCAAATCTGTATATGTAAATAGTTACAATCCTGAAGTATTGTATCCAATACCAAGATCATTAAAACGTAATGAATTAGGGATTACTGGAAGTGAGTTTTATGGTGTCGATATTTGGAATCATTATGAAATATCATGGTTAAATGTGGGTGGAAAACCAGCAGTTGCAATTGGTGAAATCACTTATCCATCAAATTCGCCAAATATCATTGAATCAAAATCGATGAAATTATATTTTAATAGTTTTAATGGTACTATATTTGAAAATCATCAACAGCTTATTGATACGGCACTAAAAGATCTAAGTAGTGCCGTTGGCGATAAAGTAACTTTTAATCTTATTCCACTTGATAATAATATTAGTTTCACCAAATTCTCAGGTATATGTCTAGATAGTCTTAATGTTGTTTGTGATACTTATAAGCCACACCCAGATTATTTAAAAGTAAGCGATACAATGGTTGAAGAAGAATTATATAGTAATTTGCTTAAATCTAATTGTTTAGTAACATCACAGCCTGACTGGGGTAGCGTATATATTAAATACACTGGGTGCCAAATTAGTCATGAAGGATTACTAAAATACATTGTATCGCTTCGAGAGCATAATGAATTTCATGAGCAATGTGTTGAGAGAATATTTCATGATATTATGAAATATTGTAAACCAACTTCATTGACAGTATATGCTCGTTATACTAGACGTGGTGGGATTGATATTAACCCATACCGCACTACTAATAAGAGTTTTATAATTCCTAGTAATAATCGTTTAGTTAGACAGTAAGGTGATTATATGAAAGCAGTATTGATTTTATCAGGTGGTTTAGATAGTTCGACTCTAGCATATTGGTTAAAAGCTAATGGTTATAATGAGATTATATGTATAACATTTGATTATGGACAAAAGCAAATTATAGAATTACAGTATGCAAAGGGAATTGCTAACAAAATTGGGGCAGAGCACCGGGTAATTGATATGTCTTTTATCAAGAGTTTTTTATCTAAATCAAATTCTAGTCTTACTAATTCGTCAATTAATGTCCCATATGGTGAATATACCAAAGAAAATATGGAGTCAACCGTAGTACCTAATCGTAACTCAATGATGCTAACAATGGCATGGACTATAGCTTGTGTTGAAAAAGCCAACGCTCTTGTCTATGGAGCTCATGGAGGTGATCATTATATTTATCCAGATACCAGACCTGAGTACTTTGAAGCAATTAATAAATCACTTCGAATGGGTAGTGATGGCTCTCGAGAAAGTAATTTGAATTTATTAGCTCCATTTATCAATTGGCATAAATCCGATATTGTCCAAGAAGGAGAGAGACTTGGTGTGCCATTTATCGAAACTTGGACTTGTTATGAAGGTGGAGAACATCATTGTGGGCTATGTGGGGCTTGTAGCGAACGAAAAAAAGCATTTATTATTGCTAATATTCCTGATCCTACTGTTTATAAGAATTAGATTATGACAAAATATACTGTTATTCGAAAACATGAGATTCATTGTGGACATCGTGTTTATGGGCATAGTGGCAAATGCCAATTCTTACATGGGCATTCTTATGTATTTTATCTTCATTGTACGAGTAATGCTTTGAATGACTTAGGTATGGTTGTTGATTTTGGTATAATTAAATCTACCATTTGTCAATGGCTAGAAGATAACTATGATCACCATATGCTTTTATGGGAACAAGACCCGTACGCTAAAGAAATAGCTAAAATTGATAATTCGGTTGTGATCGTACCATATAACCCAACCGCAGAAAATATAGCAAATCATATATTAAACGTAGTTGCACCATCATTATTAAAAGATACACCTATCAAATTATCCAAAGTTGTACTAGAGGAAACCTCCAAATGCACTGCTACTTGTGAGTTAGATTAGTATGTATCCTGTTAATGAAATATTTGCAACACTTCAAGGTGAAGCTACTTTTACTGGAACACCTAGTGTATTTATTAGGCTGCAAGGATGTAATGTTGGTTGCCCGTGGTGTGATACCAAGCATACTTGGAAGCTAGACAAAATGCATCAAACAGATTTTAATTCTATGAGTTCTAAAATAGATGATAAAAACTCGTGGGCAAATGCTACGGCTTTCGAAATTATTGAATTTATAGAAGCTAATTATCCGCAAATTAAACATATAGTGATTACTGGTGGCGAGCCTGCTATGTATGACCTAGTCCCATTATCAGTAGCTCTTGAAAATTTAGGTAAAGATATTCAAATAGAAACTAGTGGTACTGAGGCTTTCAAAATTAGCAAAGATACTTGGGTATCATTATCACCCAAAATTGATATGCCAGAAGGTAAGGTGGTATTATATGATTGTGTAGCTCGTGCTAATGAAATAAAAATGCCAATTGGTAAAATGTCAGATATAGAGAAGCTAAAGCTTTTTATTAAAGAATATGGGGTTAATGAAAGTATACCAATATGGCTTCAGCCAATATCGCAAAGCCCTAGTGCCACAAAGCTATGTATTGAACAAGCGTTATTAAATAATTGGCGCTTGAGTTTACAAACGCACAAATTTATTAATATTCGTTAATTAGACTTCAAAAGCATGTCGTAGATGGTTTGCTTTAATTGAGGATCAGTGTTAAATCGCCCTCCAAATTCGACTGTAATGTTTTTGGTGCTATCGTCACGTACTCCGCGAATCGCGATACAGGAGTGTTTTGCGGTAATTCCAATTGCAATATCTTCAGTTCTTAGAATTTCTTGTAGTGCAAAAAATATTTGCCGAGTAACTCTCTCTTGAACTTGAGGGCGTTTAGCGAAGAAATCTACAATGCGGTTTAGTTTACTAAGTCCAATGATTTTATCTTTTGGAATATATGCCAAATACGCATTTCCTGAGATTGCAACTAAGTGGTGTTCACAAGTAGAATTAAAAGCGATAGATTGAGAAAATAATGGACTGGTATATGTATAATCATTGGGGTTTGCTGTCATTTTTGGGAAGTTATTATAATCTAGCCCATAAAATAATTCATTAACAAAAAATTTTGCTGCACGTTTGGGAGTGTTAGAAATTGAGGCATCAGTCAAATCTAGACCAATACTTTGAAGTAGGTCGTGAAATTTATCCTTTATATCATTCAGACTATTCTCAGTTAGTTGATTAAAAAAAGCAGGGCTTTCAACTTTTTTGTCGAGTAATAGCTGGTGGATTTTTTTACCTAATTCAGGGTCTTTAGAATACATTTATTTGTCCTATAAAATTGCTAATAATCTTCTAACCATATCATTGTGGCACTTCATCAGTTTTGCTGGTGAAGTATTATGTTCAAACATGTATTCTACCACTTTTAGCAGATTTATGCCTAATTAAACAAGTTCTGATCCCAAGAAATACTACTAGATACCATCATTTTACTCCATAAAAAATGATGGCGATAGTATCTCACTTATAGCATAACTTTAAAAGATGGGGTTCCTGGAACGCTTACGTTCTTAAAAAATTTCATAAAATAATTCACCTTTGTATGTTTTAGTAAAATTCAAGCTCTAAGTGACTAAGAGGAAGTTTTCTTATCAACAATTATTAATAGAAGTTTTTTATTCGTAGTCTAGTTCTTAAATATATGTTGGTTACACTAAATTGATAAATTTATCCCGCCATTAAGAGATGTCCAATTGAGGTAGTGGCTTGTTTAACTGAAATTTCAATGTCATATCCTAAATTGATTAAGCAATTCATTAGTTTTTTTTCAGATATCCGAGAGAAATTACCTCTAAGTAAATTAGATATTTTATCCTGAGAAACCCCTGTGATTTCTGCTGCTTCATCTTGGGTTAGTCTAAGAGTTCTGATTGCTTGAGAAATTTTGGCTGCTAGACCAGCTTTAATTAGCATTTCGTTAGGTTTTTTATATCCTAAGTCTTTATATACATTGCCTGAACTTCTTTCAAATTCGATATTATTTTCTGTTTTCATGATTTTTCCTTTGCAATTACTTTTGCTAACTCTTCAGCTTCTTTTAGTCTCTTATTGATTATGCTCATATCTTCTTTAGGTGTTGCTATGCCACTTTTACTCTTTTTTTGAAAGCAGTGTAATACATAAATTTCACTTCCAAATTTAACAGTATAAACAGCTCTGTAAGTCCCAGATATATCACTTTCGATAATTTCCAAAACCCCTGCACCTGTATATCCTTTCAAAACTTTAGTATTATCTGCTCTTTCACCTATTTGTGCTAGATATAGTGAAAACCCAACAGAATCTATTATGTCTTCAGGCATTAGTTTAAGGTCTTTTTTGGTTCGACCTAACCAGATTATTTCTTTTAAAATTTTGTTCATATGTTATTATACCAAATTTGGTATAATATAGGTAATAAAAATTCATATAAATACGTAATAATTTATTTTGATGATTAAAGTTTTGATTTTTAAATAGACTATTATCTGTCAAGCCTAATTTAAAAAGGGACCACCAGCTAATTTAAAAAGGGGCCACTTTTACCGTTAATTACTCTTCATTTTTACTGGAATTATTCCAGCCTTTCTTTTTTGTTTTAATCGATAACTATCACCATTTATATTTACAATATGACTATGATGAATTAG
>CANEUJ010000110.1 GCA_947441745.1 Neisseriaceae bacterium
AATAAGTCGATTAATTCGCCGAGTTTACTTTTATCCAGTTCAGGACGGGCGTAGTTCTTAGGTAACACACCTTTTAGTCGAGTATTAATTCTTTCAATTTCAATCATTGCATCATCAATGATTTTACCGATATTGGGCTGTTTGGCTTGGTTTTTGATATATTCCCAACGGGCAACTGGAGGTACGAAGAAAATGTTTTCAGCTAGGTATTCGTCGGGTTCTTCTTCAAATCCTGCACCTTCAGCTTTTAAGGATTCATATTTTTCTTCAAAAGAATCAGAGATATACTTAAGAAAAATTAAGCCTAGAATTACATGTTTATATTCGGATGATTCGATATTACCGCGTAGCTTATCCGCCATCTCCCATAATTGATTCTCAAACCCCAAGCTTATGTTTGCCATCTACACTAATTCCTTTGTCTTTTATACTTAATAACCATCAAATTTTAAGATATGATTTTAACATATTCTATATATACTAATTTGTCGCGATCAATTAATTATTAATATCTATAGGGTTTGAATAACTCCTTTGCTTTGGACTGATTGGTTTGTCAGGTACCCGTATAATTACACACTGTAAAAGTAGACAATTTGGTAAAATTTAGTCGTTGTTAAGGAGTTAAGGTATGACTAAACATGCAAGTGAAGCACAAATTGTTAAAATATTAGAAGAGTTTAGAACAGGTAGTAAGGCTGATGACCTATGCAGAACCTATGGAATAGCACGAGCTACTTTATATAAGTGGCGTGACAAATACGGTGATATGCCAATATCTGAGATAAAGAGAATAAAACATCTGGAGCATGAAAATCAGAAATTAAAAGCAATGTATGCTGAGCTTAGTTTACGTAATGAGGCTTTAAAGGATATTATAGCAAAAAAGCTTTAACCCACCAAGAACGTAGGGTATTGGTGGGCAGTTTAGTAACTGAGTATCATTTATCAGTAGCTAGTGCTTGTGGTGATTTGGAAATAAGCCGAGGATGTTATTATTATAAACCTGTTGAACAGGTTGACTTGGTTGAAAAAGAGTTACTAATCCTAGCTAAAGATAACCCGAGGTATGGCTGTAGAAAACTATATCAGATGTTACGTTTGAAAGAAATTATTGTCAACCATAAGAAAGTTTCTCGGATATATAAGTTGCATAAGTTACATCTAAGAGTTAAGCAAAGTAAGCGTTTAAGAAATACGGAGAGTCACCCACTCATTGCCCCTGCTTCTGAACTACATACTTGGTCATGCGATTTTGTACATGACAAATTATTATCTGGCAGAAAAATAAGAGCTTTAACAGTTATTGATGAATTTAATCGAGAAGCCATAACAGTACATATTGAACATAGGATAAATAGTACTAAGTTGCTACAAATATTGAACCGGCTTAAGTTTGAATATGGCTTACCAGCAAATATCCGTAGTGATAATGGTCGTGAATTTACAGCAAATAAAGTTCAAGAGTGGGCTAAGAAAAATAACATTGAATGGTTATTTATTCAACCAGGTAAACCAACACAAAATGCTTACTGTGAACGATTTAATGGAACTTACCGTAGAGAGGTGCTGGATAGTTATTTATTTATCTCACTAAAAGAAGCCAGATTGGTTACTAATGCTTGGGTAGATAAATATAATTATGAAAGACCTCATGATAGTTTAGGTGGACTTACACCTATGAAATATAAAGAAAAATATGGGGCTAATTTGTCTATTTTACAATGTGCATAAAATGGGGGCTTGACAGGTTTATCTGGTATTGTTAGTTATTACAAAAATAATTTGTATTAATAGTTATGTTAGATTTTAAATTCAAATACCATTGCCCCAATGGTTTTATTGTTTTCGCCAACGGCTAAGTATGGGGTAACAAACTCCTTAAATTCATCATGTTTTGGATCAAATGATTTGTAAAATGGACGTCCAATATAATATTCAAAATCAGATTGACTACCAAAGGTAACAATAAATGCTTGATGAAAGCATTGGTCTAAACCCTCTATACTATTGCTGCAATTACCACCAACTATTGAATTTATGTAAGTCTTACCGTCTTTTTTACACTCGTTTTTTAGATCTAAAAACTTATTTAGAATCTAAGCTTGTTTATCTATAGTCACATTAGGTTTATATTTAAAAACCACGATATGATTAATTTGTGATTTGTTGTTATTCATTTGTTTCTCCTAGCTTATTAAAATAAATTATTACGATATTGGACGTTAATTTTCTCTTCAATGATTTTTAAACTTGATATTATTTCATCAAAGCTGGGAGGGTCACGAAAAAAATAATCTTCATCTATCATTTTTTGATAGTCTTTTTTTAGTCCTGATATATCAGCGTTATCAGGGATTAGTCTTAGTTCACCAGTATTGCATTTATCATAATTTGAGCTACTATTTTTATAAAATGCTTTTTTAATAGTAAGTACTTCGTTTAATATTTCTTTTGAGTGAATTGCAGAAATAAAGTCTGTGTTTACCAGTTTATATAAGTCATACCAATGCCTTGATAATCTATCAGGAGTATTTGCTAATCGTCCTCTATGGCATTCAACGTGAATTAGGGTTGCTTTTTCCCAAAAAGTTCGTTCAGCTGATAATACATTAACTTTAATATTAGATTTAGTTTGATTAATTTTATCAATATAAGTATCTATGTTATAAATTTGGTTAGGTTCTATAGTATTACGAGCTCCAAATTCAATTTTAATAAAACCACGTTTATAGTCTGTTTTGTCCAAAAATGATGGATAATTAAAGTATATATTTTCCCTATCATGTAATGTAAACCCACCACTATAATTATTAAATTCTTTTAAATATTGAGCATTTAGATATGGCATAACTATATCTTGTAAATATTTTTCTAAGTTTGCTTTAAGAGTATCAGATAATTTTGATAATTGAGAATTAGAAATTTTAGTAAAATCAATTTGAGGAATAAATTTCCCATAATTAACTGTAATATCAATATCTTCAGAATATCTTTCAATGATTTCATAAACCTTAGATAATGTTGTGCCACCTTTAAAAACAAATTGATGATCTGGCATTTGAAATAATTTTTCCAATGCAAAACACATCCAAAAATCCTTTTCGATATTGATACGGTCAATTCCTAATATTTCCTGTGCAGCTTCAAGTGTATCTAGCCAAGTTTGTTCTGAAGCTTCAAAAAACTTCTTATTCATTATTGAATTCCTTTAAGTATGTATTAAACACGAGCATTACCCAAGTTGGCATTTGAGGTAAATATGGTTTCATTTCAATTAATACTGTCTTTCCCAGTTTTTTCTCAATTAGTCTCAGAGATTCAACAGTAAAATACTCTTTGCCTAAATTGTAAGCCGCACTTAATAATAGCTCCAAAATAGGGTGCGATTTATTTGCAAATTTTTTATTAATATGGTGAAATGTGATTTTACGATTTCCAACTTGAAGTGTTTTTTTTCTACCAGTCCAATAATATGCTTCTTTCATTTGGCATTGAGTTGATAACCCAAGTTGATTAACGGCCATAGTTCCTGCAGTGACTACTGTTTCATGATTTATTTCTTCTATGCATTTTATTAATGGTTCATGGGTTTGAATGTATTTTATACCATTATATATCTTATATTTAGCATATAAACCATTTTCAATTCTAATTATTTGTCCATTTTCAGTTAAACGTGACAAATTCTTTCTAACCGTATTCCAATTGCCTAGGGTTTTAAAACGTTCCGATGTAAATGGCTCACCATTGGGTATTTTAGCTATTTTCTGATTTATTAATTTTGCAGTATTCATAATAATTTCCTAACATTATGTCACAATTTTAACCTATTCTCGTGCCAGTTGTCAAAAATAAAAAAGCCACAGATATAAAGCTGTGGCATTGTTATATATAGCGTGACTATTAGCTAATTAGGCTATTCATCCGAGTTACAAAAGCTGTTGGGTCGTCTAGTTGAAGCCCTTCAGCAAGTGCTGCTTGGTCATAGATGATTAGAGCTAAATCACGTGTTTGATCAGCATCAACGGTACCATCTATTTTCTTAAGTAATACGTGATCTAAATTTACTTCAAGAGTAGGCTTAGATTCAGGTACTGCTTGACCTGCTTGTTTTAGTAAGCGCTCCATATGGATACTCATTCCATGATTATCAACTACTAGACAGCTAGGAGAGTTAACTAGACGAGTAGTTACGTTAACGTCTTTGATTTTATCCCCAAGTGCGGTTTTGATTTTTTCTAAAACTGGTTTTGCAGCTTCAGCTTTCGCTTTTTGCTCTTCTTCAGTCTTTTCATCAGCCTTACCTAGATCAAGGTTGGCACTTGCAACAGAGACTAGTGGCTTCTTGTCAAAGTCAGATAAATGAGAGCTTACCCATTCATCAATTCTGTCAGTCAATAATAACACTTCAATATTTTTTTGTTTAAATATTTCTAAGTGTGGGCTATTTTTAGCAGCATTATAAGATTCGGCAGTTATATAATAAATTTTATCTTGTTCAGAACTAGCGCGAGCTACGTATTCTTCAAGGCTAACAGTAGGTTCTGTTGAGTTTGAGGTAGTAGTTGCAAAGCGTAATAGTTTAGCGATTCTATCTTTATTGGCAAAGTCTTCGATAATACCTTCTTTTAGTACATTACCAAACTCTTTATAGAATTTAGCATAATTTTCTGGTTCATTTTTTGCCATATCTTCAAGTAAAGATAGTATTTTTTTGGTTGCACCAGATCTAATGGCATCAATATCTTTTGATGAT
>CANEUJ010000111.1 GCA_947441745.1 Neisseriaceae bacterium
CAAAAAAAAATAATGTAAATGTTAATAGTTCTTATTATTTAGCTTTTATGGTATAAGTCTTTGCTAATTAGATATTAGTTCATTTTATTGGTTCTGTTGCGTAAAATATTGGAAAAGGTTTTTATAATAGATGATATAATAAGGTTATTAAAATATTTTAAAAAAGAGAGTAGTAGAATGCTAAATCAGCAATTTTTTGATATTAATGACGGAATAAATAATGTAAAAACTTTAGTATTGGCTCGGAAATAAATTGATTGATTTCTTATATCTTATTCAGAAGAATGATTTATCTAAAGATTTATTTTTAGGGCAGTTTGGGCTTGAGAAAGAGAATGTTAGAGCCGATATTAAGGGTAATATTGCCCTTACAGCTCATCCTTTTGGGGATAAAACACAAAATCCGTATATTACTACTGATTTTGCCGAGTCGCAAATTGAAATGGTTACTCCAATATTTGATACTCCAGCCAAAGCATATGGTTTCTTAGAAGATATACATGATGTAGTCTCGCTTTCACTAAACAATGAATACTTATGGCCATATTCATTACCACCTGTTTTACCCGCAGATGATGCTTTAATAAAAGCTGCTTATTTTAAAGAGCCTGCAATTACCGAATACCGTGAGTACCTATCACAAAAATATGGTAAACGTAAACAGTTATTATCTGGTATTCATTTCAATTTCTCTTTTAATTCTGATTTTATTAATACTTTATATGATTTTACAGATAAAAAAATTAGTTTTCGCGAATTTAATGATGAGCTATACTTAAAAATTGCACGGTTGTATCTTAAATATTCATGGTTAGTAATATATATATTTGGGGCTAATTCTGTAGCTCATGAATCATACATAACGTGTGCAACTAGAACACGTGACAAGATTACGCCTGATACCTTTGATTTTCATGGTTCTAGCTCATTTCGTAATGGGGTGAGTGGTTATCGTAACCTCAAGCATTTTTATGTATCATATAATTCATTATCTAATTATATTCGTGATATCAGAAATGCAATTGATGATGGTACTATTATCTCTGCTAAGGAATATTATTCACAAGTTCGTCTAAAAGGACACTCTAAAGGTAGTGTTTTAGAAGATTTGGAGCAAAATGGAATTAATTATATTGAAATTAGAACTCTAGATCTAAATCCATTAGTACCTCTTGGTTTGACAATAAAACAACTTGACTTTATGCATATGATGCTAATATATTGTCTTTTAGCACCAGATTTTTGTATGACGGATGATGATTATCGCTTTGCTAATATAAATCAACTTCAAGCAGCAGACGCTAATCGCGATGAAGATGTTATGCTACATTTTGCAACAAATGAACATAGAAGTGTACGTGAATGGGGTAATGAGTTTATCCAAAACATATATGATACTTTAGAGCCTTTAAATGTTCCAAAAGAGCAGCTTTTAATTTTGAAAGAATTTCAAGATGCGTTAGTTAAAGATGATTGTAGTCCAGCTAAGGTTATTAAAGAAGGAGTTATTTCTGAAGGATATACCAAATTTTTTATGCAAAAAGCCCATGAGTATAAAGAAATATCAAAACAACGCATTCCAGATATTAATGAAATTAAAAATCAAAATAGCCATATAGCTCAGATATTAGCAACCTTAAAATAATAGTTTTATGACGATTTCTCCGTCATTCCAAACATAAACACGATGTTGTTTCGATAGTGTTTGGAATCCATGTACTAAAAAGAGCAATGAGGGTAAGTGCATGGATCAAAGCAGAAGACTTTGATGACGATTAAAATTATTTAGCTAGGTATTCTTCGATAGCTATATTGGCTAATTCATCAGCTCTTTCGTTTAAGGGGTCGCCGTTATGGGCTTTTACCCAATTCCATGTGACTTTATGAGTTGATGCTAAACTATCTAATTCCTGCCACAATTCGATATTTTTTACTTTATTCCAGTTTTTCTTTTTCCACCCAGCTATCCACTCAGTCATACCTCTTTGGACATACTGTGAGTCAGTGTAGATGTCGATGCTACATTCGAATTTGATTTGCTTTAAGGCTTCAATTACTGCAGTTAATTCCATTTTATTATTGGTGGTATCGGGTATGGCTCCTTTGATTTCTTTTTTATGTTCATTATACATAAGAATAGCACCATAGCCACCAAGTCCTGGATTGCCTTTACACGCGCCATCTGTGTAGATGATTACTTTTGACATATTTTTGCAGTTCCTAGAATTGGAGATGGTTTTGCTTGATAACTTTGAGGTTGTTTTTTTATTTTTATAAAAGTAGTTATATTTTTGACAGCAACTAAACCAAAAGAGTTTGCTAGTGTTGGAAACCAGCGATCGCCTATTTTATCAATGAAACCAAGACGTGATAGCGTTTTCTCATTTTTTATAATAGGGCAATAACCTAAGAATTTACCACCTTGAATACTAAAATGTAAATTATTTAATTGCTTTTTAATGATATTTAATTTAATTGGAGTTGCATTATTTAGATATTCATTATTTTTAATTTGATGTCCAAAAAATGAACTACTGTTAAAAACCGTGATGACTAATTTACCGCGGGGGATGAGAACTCTTTGAAACTCATTAAGTATTAGTTCATAATTAGGCATAAATTCAAGAGCGTGGGGACATACGATAAGGTCAACACTATTAGTCTCAAATGGTAAATTAAACAAATTACATTTTATATCTTTACCAATTACATAATGGTTATTTATTTTATTACCAACAAGAAAATTTAATTCTGGTAGTCCAATTTGTAATGAGTAATAACCAAAGACGTTATGTACTGCATTTTGGTAGAATTTTGTTTCATTCAGAAGTGTATACTTACCGTGGGCGGTGTATAATAACCACTGTTGTAATTTTTCGAGATTCTGCATAATGCAAATTGGTTACCTTAAAGCTTTTAGCGACAATTATATTTGGTTTATACAACACGAGAGAGATTTAATTGTTGTTGATCCAGGAGCCTCTAGTGTAGTGCTTGATTATATCATAACTAACAAACTTAATTTGCTGGCGATTTTATTAACTCATGATCATCTTGATCATATAGGTGGTGTTGCTGATATTATTGACTATGCTCCAAATGTTCCAGTATATGGAATGGGAAGTATTGCAACTAATGAATTATTTGGTAATGAAAATATTACTATATGTCCTTGGTTACAAATCAAAACAATTGCAACTCCTGGACATACTTATACTGGAATTTGCTATATTGTAGAATTTATGGGACTGACACATATATTTACTGGAGATACATTATTTGCTGCTGGTTGTGGGCGAGTATTTACTAATGATTTTGTTGCTATGTATAAATCTTTGGCTATATTGTGTAGTTTGCAACAAGATACTTTGGTATATCCAGGTCATGAGTACACTATCAAGAATTTACAATTTGCAAGGTTTATTGAACCCAACAACAAGAATATCACTAAGCGTATAAAGTTTGAACAAGATAAATTAGATCGTGTGGGAAACTCACTTCCTGTATCAATGGGGATAGAGCTTTTAACGAATCCTTTTTTACGTACTAATGATAGAGATATAATTGATAGTGTTACTAAAATTACTGGGCAAGAAGTTAAGTCTGGTTTAGATTGTTTTATAAAATTACGTGAATTAAGAAATGATTTTTAAGTTTTATACCATTTATATAATGGTAGTCTATAGAATAGGTTAATAATGGAAGAAAATAATGTTGTGTCAATCCTAAAAACTCCGCCACATTCAATTGAGGCAGAGCAAATGATTTTAGGTGGATTGTTGATTGATGAAGATGCTTATATAGATATAGCTGGTATTTTACATGAAGGGCATTTTTATCGTAAAGAACACCAGATAATTTTTCATCATATGGTACGCCTAAAAAGTATTAATAAAAATGTCGATGCAATTACTATTTCTGATGCTTTAGTACAATCTAACCAATTAGAATATATTGGTGGTTATGAATATATCAATAATCTAGTGGATGCAACAGTAAGTAGTAGTAATATCAAAAGCTACGCTTCAATTGTAAGAGAACGCTATGTGCTTCGTGAGCTTGTTAAGGCTGGGTCTGAGATTGCGGATAATGCATATTCTCCTGAAGGGCGTGATATTGATGTTATTTTGGATGAGTCAGAACAGCGAATTTTTAAGATTAAGGATTTAAATACCAGTAATAAGCAATTTGCAGATTTGAAGATTTTATTGGAACGAGTAATTGAACGAACTATTCAAATGGCAGAGAGAGAAGATAAAAATGCTGTTACAGGTATAGCAACACATTTTCATCAATTAGATCAAATGACATCAGGGTTACAGCGTGGAGAGTTAGTTATCGTTGCAGGGCGTCCTGGTATGGGTAAAACATCTTTCGCACTTAATATAGCAGAGAATGTCGCACTTAAAAATAAGTTGCCTGTTGCGGTGTTTTCAATGGAAATGACTGGGGAGCAGTTGGTGCAAAGATTACTTAGTTCTGTTGCTATGGTTGATCAAGGCTCAATAAAAAGGGGGGACTTATCCCATGATGATATGGACAAACTATTTTTAGCAATGAATGAATTACGTAATGCTCCAATTCATATAGCAGAAACCCCAGGAATTAATGTGATTGATTTGAGAGCTCGTGTAAGACGTCTAAAAGATACTTTGGGTGATTTGGGGCTTATTGTCATTGACTATGTGCAGATTATGTCAGGGCTTGGTAATGGCAGAAATACCAATAGAGCTCAGGAAATAGCTGATATTTCAAGG
>CANEUJ010000112.1 GCA_947441745.1 Neisseriaceae bacterium
GTAGTATCTGTAATATGTTTAAGATCTATGAGGTTGTTAGCTTTTACAGGTTGCTCGACAATTTTAATTTTAAACTCTTCCAATGCATTAATAACTCTTATGGCATCTTTATAGTTCCATCCTTGGTTAGCATCAACCAAAAGTTGAGCATCAAATCCAAGTGCATTACGAATTGCTTTTACTCGAGCTAAATCTTCATCAGGGTTATTAAGCCCTAGTTTTATTTTTATTAAGTTAAATCCATTATTACTAAGGGTAATAGCATCATTTGCCATTTCTTCAGGTTTTTTGATACTAATTGTGATACAGGTATTAATTGTATTATTGTGTCCACCAAGCATTTTATATAATGGTAAACCACATTGTTTAGCAAATAAATCATGAAGAGCTATATCAATTGCGGCTTTAGGTGAGGTGTTTTTTTGAATAGCATTGTCAACTATTGATAATAAATTATTAAATTCGCTAATTGATTTACCGATTAGTTTTGGTGCAATGATATTTTGGATTACAAAAATTATTGATTCAGTAGTATCACCCGTTATAGCTGGAGTTGATGCTGCAGAACCATACCCAATCTCGCCACTATCGGTTTTTATCATAACAACAACATCTTCAACACTATTTGTTTGTCTAACTGCTGTGATAAAAGGACGAGTTAATGGAATTTGTAATTTCGCAATACTAATTGAAATAATTTCCATAAACGTAACTCTCTAGTTAAAGCAGTAGCCAACCACTTGGCTTAAGTCTGTTGCCTTGATTACTTCAGCGTCTTTTATAGACTCCCGCGGAGCATTAGCCTTAGGAACTATTATCTTTTCAAATCCTAATTTTGCGGCTTCTTTTATTCTTTCTTGCCCTTTTTGAACCGTTCTAATTTCACCAGACAATCCTACTTCTCCAAATACTGCAAGTTTTTCTGGAAGAGCTTTATTTTTAAAAGAAGATATAATTGCTAGAGCAACTGCCAAATCAACTGCAGGTTCAGATATCTTAACACCACCAACAATATTTAAAAATATGTCCTGATCATATAATGAGATACCCAAATTTCTTTGCATAATTGCTATTAACATCGCTAAACGATAGTTGTCCATTCCAACTGCTAGACGTTTTGGGGGCATTACATGACATTGATCAACTAACGCCTGCACTTCTACAAGTATTGCTTTGCTACCCTCCTGAGTAACTAGTATACAGCTTCCTGGGGTGCTGCTACGATAAGACGATAAAAATAGAGCTGAAGGATTAGTTACTTCTTTAAGCCCCTTATCAGTCATAGCAAATATACCAAGCTCATTAACTGCACCAAAACGGTTTTTAACACTGCGTATCATTCTGAAATTAGAATGTTGGTCACCTTCAAAGTATAGTACTGCATCAACTATATGTTCTAACACTCTTGGCCCTGCAATACTACCATCTTTAGTGACATGACCTACCATTATGATAGTAATATTTCTTTGTTTGGCAATTCTGGTTAGAATACTAGCACATTCACGAACTTGTGCAACTGAGCCAGGAGCGGATTGGAGTAACTCGGTAAACATTGTTTGGATAGAGTCAATAACAACAACTTGCGGTTTTTCGGAGTCAATTGCAGAGGCTATGGTATTAAGTTTAATCTCAGCTAAGAGGCGAAGATTATCTTTACCATTTACACCTAGACGCGAAGCTCTTAGGGCTACTTGTTGGATTGATTCCTCACCAGTGATATACAGCACTTTCCCAGTGTTTGCTAATTGATCCATGGTTTGTAAGAGTAGAGTGGATTTACCGATGCCAGGGTCACCGCCGATTAAGATAACTGAGCCAAGAGCAAGCCCACCGCCTAAGACACGATCTAATTCATGAATGCCTGTTTTTTTTCTAAGTACATCTTGTGCTTCAACATTATTGAGGCTAACTACTGTGGAAGTTGATGTAAGTCCCACATAACGAGTGGTTTTTGGGTTTTCTGTAACAGTTTCAACAAGACTATTCCAAGCACCACAACTATTACATTTACCTTGCCATTTGGTGTGTTTGTCGCCACATTCATTACATTCAAAAACTACTTTTGACATTTTATTCCTAAGAGTTGCTATATGTTTTGGTATTAATCTAAAACTATTATGTTAAAATGTTATCTAATCAAGTATCAATTGTATCATGGGTAAGTTATGCAGTATAAAAATTACATTACACGAAATGGTTATGAAGCACTGAAAGATGAGCTTCATCATCTGGTTACTAAAGAGCGACCTTCTATAACCGCTACAATTACTTGGGCTGCTGGTAATGGAGATCGTTCAGAAAATGGTGATTATATTTATGGTAAAAGACGCCTAAGAGAAATTGATAAACGAATTTATATACTCACCAAAAAGTTAGAACATGCAGAGATTGTTGATTATTCAAAACATATTGGAAGTGATAAAGTTTATTTTGGGGTAACAGTTACCATTTTAAGAAATAATATAACTGAGCAAACCGTCAAGATAGTGGGGCAAGACGAAATAAACCCAGTAGCTAATTATATTAGCTGGACTGCACCACTCGCCAAACTCCTACTTGGTAAGGCGATAGGAGATGTCTTTAAACTTCGCATTCATGACAATAACGAAGAAATCGAAATTTTAGATGTTGATTATAGTATTTAAGTATCAAAAAAGTTATAACTTATTTTGATGGTGGGTTTAATTCTTTCCAAATATTATTTACGGTAGTACCTGCATTATTATGTACGGTAGTTGCAGTGTCGAAGTTGCGTTTGGCAACTACCACTGACTCTTGTTTGTCCTTAAGTGTCTTTTCTGCATCGGTTAGTCTTGTTTTAGCTATTTGCTCTTCTGACTCCGCTTTTGATAATTCGGAATTTGTTTTGATTAAAATTTGCTTACTTTGGTCTAAATTTGCTTTAGCCGTTTGATAATTTGTCTGAGCATTTAACAAATCAGCTTGATTGTAAGCAACAGCTTCAAAAGAGCATACGGCTAGAGTTAGAAAAATAATTTTACGCATTATTATACCAATAAAATATTATAGTGGTGTATTATACCAACTTTCAAATTAGTAAACCCAGTTAAAAATTACCCGAGGTTGTATCCTATTGCCGTTTGTGGGGTTATCAACATATACTAACCTATTCCAAATATTCATATTAGTATGAGGTATGCGATACAAAATTGCAGCATCATATTCAGAAATTATAGAGTTTTGACCCGCATATACTTGATTAATATAAAATTGTGACATTGACAAATTATACTTAAGATTATTATCCATAAAAGATGTACTATTACGAATAGTATATGCAAAACCAGAACCTTGCTCTGCTAGTGAAGTTAGAGCTGGTGTCGTGTATAAAGGGTCAGTTTCCATTCCATAAGAATATGGGGTTACCATGCCACCATTTAGATACGAATTATTACTACCAAATATATTGTTGTATGAAATGCTTGTGGTGTTTTTACCGATATTAAGTGCTATTTTACTTCCAACTCCATTACTTGCAATAAGCCCTTGGGGAGCTGTGGATTGCGTTGACTGATTGGTTAATGCTGTTCCTGATGAATATTGGCTAAAACCTTGCCAACCAAAATCAAAGCTAAATAAATCATTTAGAGTTAAGTGGTAGCTATTCTCTAAATAAGCCATTTTTGCATAATCAGTAAAATTATATAACCAAAGTTGAGCCGTATAGCTATCTATTGGATTCCAAGTTATACCCAAACCAGCAGGGCCGTTAGTTGTAGTATTGTTAACTCCAAAAAGTTCAGGATCATTTGTGTTGTAATAAGTTTGCTGGTTAAAAGAGTTGTTTGGGTATTGTAAATAAGTCCAAGCATTAAAGCCAGTAATTAAAATACTAGGTGATGCTTGAATATTAAATACTGCACCTTGAAAAGTATTATTTCCCATGGCATAAGTAGCACCTGGGTTTGAGCCAAAGCTATTTACCCAAGGTGTTGACAGTAAAATATTACCAGCGGTGACATTGAATTTATTTTTGTATTGATAGTCAATATATGCTTGATTAAGTGCAAATACAGACATTGAGCTAGCATCTGTGGGTTCACCAGTTTGTTTATAAAAAAGTACGCCAGTACCACCAGCACCAAGTGCAAATCCAGCATAGCGATTGGTTTGCCCCCAGATTTGAAAAATATCTGTGTTATATACAGTATATTGACCATTTTGAGGGTCTCTATTCATATTTGCGATAATACTCGTTCCTAGGTGAAAAGTGCCTGTGGATTCTGCTTGTTGGCTTAACCCCATATCTAAAGCAATTGGGTCTTGCAGATAATTATAGGGTGATATATAGGAGTTTTTGAGTTCTTTTATCACTTCTTCATTAACTAATACACTCGCGTCATTCTCAAAATAATCGTTTTCGGTTGTTGTCGCAATATCTTCAGCTTGAACATCACTTTCATTGTCATTGTATGCTGCACCCGTGGCGTATGCATTAGAGTAAGCCAATAATAGAAGTGGTATTACTTTTTTGGTAAGTTTAGAACGTTCTTTCATGTAGCTATTTCTCCCTAGTATGTTTAATAAGAACAGTTATTCGAGCTGAGTACGTTATTATACCATATTTAAACAGTTAAAATCAAAAAAATATTTTTTTAAGACCGTAATTTGTAAAGTGAAGTGCGAAAATTTAAAATTTGTAGCTATAAAATAAAAGAATTAGTTGCAGGAATTGTGAAAGGTGAAGTGTTTAGATTATAATCTAAGTTAA
>CANEUJ010000113.1 GCA_947441745.1 Neisseriaceae bacterium
CATGTTCAAAATTTTCTGGAAGATTAGGTTGTAAGACTTTTTTAGACATATATCTATTCTACCTTCGCTTCAATTAGCTTAGTTATAAACTTTTTCAAAACAATAGCTACAATAAAAGTCAATAAGCTAATTATAAAATAACTAAAAAATGATTTCATATAGGTATATTTCATATCTGACATACCATTATTAGTTAAATTTATCTCAGCACTTGAAGCTAAAAATCCAGCTAATTTACCACCAAAACCGATAGATAATAATGATATCCCCATCATAGCTGAAGTTAGTTTTTCTGGGACTAAAGATGGCACCATGGATAGGCTTGTTGGAGATAAACATAATTCCCCAACCGATACTAGTAAATAAGCAACCACGATAAACCAGATACTTAAATATACACCAGATTTGTAAGCATAATACATACCACCTGCTAATACCAAAAAGCATATACTATTATATAAAAACCCTAAGCTATATTTAGTTGCTATAGATACTGAGCATCCTTTATCTTGAAATTTAAACCAAATATAATTAATTATTGGGCCAAATATGATCACCCCAAAACTTTCTATTGCGGGAACTGCACTTTCAGGTATACTAAGTTGTACTGTACGCTGTGTCGCTAACCCTATAGAAAAAAACTGCTGAAAGTATATAGCCCAATAAAGTACTGATAAAAAAATCAAGACTAAAAAGGCAATTAATTTACTCCGAACAACACCTGTTGAGGTAATAATGTGATATAAGACAAAACTCAGGCAAAAAACTGCAATTAATGCAAAATAAATTAATGATAGAGTCTGTGATTGAAGTACAAAATAGGAAATCACCACTAAAACCAAAACACTTATAATAGATTTTAAAATATTTACCCTAGAAATATAGGTATGACGATGATCTGTAAGCTTATATTTTTTTATACCATAAATAAAAATCACTAATGCAAATACTATGCCTAGAACAGATGAAGCAAAAGATGCTTGCCAGTTAAACCAAGTTTGAAGATAACCCCCAAGAAGCCCACCACTTGTTGCTCCAACATAAATGCCCACATAGTATATGGTATATCCAGCATCTTTACGTGGATCACCGTCTTTATATAATATACTTAGCATGCTTGATATATTTGGTTTGAGCATTCCAGTACCTGCAGTAACACAAGCCAAGCCAAGAGCTATAGGTGGTAAAGTCTTACCAACACCAAGAATAGCATAACCTATAAGAAGCATTGTACCACCAATGATAACTGCCTTATCATAACCAATAAATCTATCTGCGATAAGTCCACCAAATAAAGAGTTGATATAAGCAAGTGCTGTAAAAGAGCCAACTATTATATAAGTTTGGCTATCATTTAGGTGTAAACGCTGTAGTAGGTAAAATACCAATACAGTTTGAATAACATAAAAGCCGTAGCGTTCCCACATTTCTGTAAGGAAAAATATCGAAAACCCTTTAGGTTGACTATGGTTCATCTGCATTAATAATACTCCAAAACTTATTATCCCCTAATTATAGCATAACTCACTCTAAGTATTATGTGGCAGAACAACATCAGTTTATTTATGTTTTATCACATAATAAATTTTTTTATCAATTGGGCGTTTGCCTTGCCATACAATATTCCACTGACTTTTATCAATTATATTTTCATCATATGTTGCAACAACTGCCTGATTACATACACTAAAATTAAGATTCACAAAACTAGGAATCAAATTAAGATCAGCATAATAATACCAAAGAGCAGCTTGGCTACTATATTCAGAATTGGTAACAATACAAGCTTTGCGATCAAGATATGGCAAACTTTTAAATACCAAAGGTTTAAAAGACAATATTGCATCAAAACACGGAAGACAAAGAGATAAAAATAATATTAAAACATAGGTAGTGGAGCTTGCCCAGTTTGTTACCAATTCACGCCCACGGATGTGGCGACGCGTAATCATAAATAACCAAATAAAAGTAATTAATATAGCAAGACTTAACTGCCAAATATTAAAAGTATACTGATAATCTTGGGTAAACTGAAGAATATAATTAACTAATTGTCTGGGCTGACCCAAATTAAATGCAATGTATACTAGCCAAATAGCTATTCCAACTACACCAAAGATACAAATACTAAACCAATTTAAAAGTGAAACTATACTAATTCTCATAGTATCAATTTCAAGAGATGCGATAAAGACTACGGGTAGTAAAATAGGGAATACAACCCCTTCAATACTACGACCACCAAGTAAAGAAAAAATTAAAATTAAAATTGCAAGAATAATATTTACTTCTATAATTTTATCTTTAAATAGCCGCATACGGCGTTTATAAATACTCCAAATTACCAGTAACCACCCTGGCACTGTGTACCAGCTTAAAATAGTTAATACATTAAGTAGTTGCTTCCAAAAGTCATACCCTTCAGGATTATGTAAAGTACCATAACGATTCTGCCATTGGGTATAAAAATCAGTATTTACAGAATGTAATTGATAACAATACAAGAAAAAAATCACTCCAAACATTATTATACCGATAATAATAGTTAGAAAATAACTTTTAGTTTGCCAATATTTATCAACTATAGGTAAAATAATTAATAATAACAATGCAATAAGAATAAACTCACAGGTAAAATTTATCGAAATAAACAGCAACCCTAAAAACAATAGCCATCCCGAGATTCCTGGTAAACTTCTATGGAGCTGAAGAGCATAGATATAAAGACAAAACCCAAGAAGTGTCAATATAGCTGGAGATAGCTGATAAGCGTTATTAATAAACCCAATCGAGCTAATTAGGACTAAAACTACTGTTCGACCATTTTTGAAAGCACTAAGATTTGACCCAATACGGGCACAAATAATTACTATTGCAAATATAATTAGAGTATTAATAAGTCTAATTGAATTAGCAATGCTATCAATATTAGAAATATTAAATAATTTAAGAAAAGCAGAATAGATCCAGAAATAAAATGGTTGAATCTCAAGATACGGTAGATTTGACACATAAGGCACGAGCCATGAGTGATTTTGGGTAATTCCTTTAACTACAGCAAATACAAATGTTTCGTACGGCTCCCAAGGTGAATGAAAAAAAGCTGTACCAAGAACCCAGATAAGGCTCATAACAAATAACAGCCATGGTCTATCTTTACGCTGGGGTTTTTTAATTGGATTATAAGTAAGCATAATGAACCTAATAAAATGGGTAACTATTTCTAGCTACCCATTTTAACAGATTTTGAAAGATTACTTCGTAGAAGTTCGTTTACTAAACGATGCATATTTCTGACGGAATTTATCCACACGCCCTGCGCTATCCACTAAACGTTGTTTACCAGAGTAAAACGGATGACAAACTGAGCATACTTCAATATGTAAAGTATCTTTAGCTAACGTTGACTGAGTAGTAAATTTATTACCACAACTACAAGTAACTGCGACTTCTTTGTAAGAAGGATGAACTGAAGCTTTCATAACAGCTACCTCTAAAAAGTATCAAGTGATTAGTTTAGCATCATTTGCTATCAAACGACATCATTGTTTCACTTGAAAATTACCATTATTATACCACAAACTATAGCTAGCTTACAATATGTATTTAGCCCATACCGTGTAGATTCAAGCATCAAAAGAAACTGAGCTTTTAAAAGTTTTAGATTTATTACACTCAACTCCTTATAAATACTTGTTCCTAATCAATCCTGAATATGCTTAATTTCTGCTTCAGATATTGTGTCAAAATTAGTTCTTTTTGATAGCATAAAACCCCTAATTTAGTTAGGGGTTTTATAGTTACGAATTTATCATGCCATCCACTTAATACACTTAAGTGGATGGCATTAGTTACTAATTAAGGTAATTGACAGATATCTGTATTATTAGGAAATGTATTTTTACATACTTCCATAGTTGAAAATGTTACACTTGTAGGTATGACATAACGGAATGCGTTTGTCCCAATAGTTTTCACTTTAGGCATATCTACACTCTTAAGTTTTATGCTATTATCGAATGCATTCTGAGGAATATTTGTTACCTGAGGCAGATATACACTAATAAGCCCAGTACTCTCGAATGCATAATTACCCATAGTGATTAAATTCGGCATATTTATATCTTCAAGTGCCTTGTCATAACCTAATGCACCAACACCAATAGTTGTTACATTAGGCATATCTACACTCTTAAGTTTGATGGTACCAAATAATCCCTGTATACCAATAGTTTTCACATTACGCATATTTATATCTTCAAGTGCCTCGTCATACATGAATGCCCGACCAGCAACACTTGTTACATTAGGCATATATACACTCGTAAGTGCGGCGTTCTTCTCGAATGCAAAACTACCAACATTTGTTACAGTAGGCATATCTACACTCTTAAGTGATGTGTTATCCCGGAATGCATAATCACCAACACTTGTTACATTAGGCATATATACACTCGTAAGTGATGTGTTATTCCGGAATGCACTAGCACCAACACTTGTTACATTAGGAGGGGTAACTAATACTGTTGCGTCACCTCGACAATTGTTGTTTAGACCAGTAATTCCGGTTCCACTAATTGCCAAACAATTCTCAGGTATAATACCAGCAGGAATCTCTAGCTTGTAGTAATCCTTATCATTAAATAACCATGCTGGAGCAGTTATACCGCTAACATCAAAGGTACCAACAAA
>CANEUJ010000114.1 GCA_947441745.1 Neisseriaceae bacterium
CTAACTAACGTTGCACTTAAAGTAGAAGATACTGATAGTGCTGATGCATTCCTAGTATCAGGTCGTGGTGAGTTACATCTTACGATTTTGATTGAAAACATGCGTCGTGAAGGTTTTGAATTAGCTGTAGCTAAGCCTCACGTAGTTATGAAGATGATTAATGGTGAAAAAGCTGAGCCTTATGAGCTATTAACTGTAGATATTGAAGAAGAACATCAAGGTTCAGTGATGGAAGAACTAGGTCGTCGTCGTGGCGAATTAGTTGATATGACATCAGATAGTAATGGACGTAGTCGTTTGGAGTATCGTATTCCTGCTCGTGGGCTTATTGGTTTTCAAGGTGAGTTTCTAACCCTAACACGTGGTAGTGGCTTAATGGCACATCTATTTGATGATTATGGCCCTGTAAAAGCTGATATACCTGGGCGTCGTAATGGCGTACTGATATCTCAAGAACAAGGTGATGCTGTTGCTTATGCACTTTGGAAACTTGAAGATCGCGGACGTATGTTTGTATCCCCTGGGGACAAGCTATACGAAGGAATGATTATTGGCATCCATAGCCGTGATAATGACTTAGTGGTAAATCCTATCAAAGGTAAACAACTAACCAACGTCAGAGCTTCAGGAACTGATGAGGCGGTTCGCTTAACTACACCAGTTATCTTGACACTTGAACGTGCTATTGAGTTTATTGATGATGATGAATTAGTTGAAATAACACCTAAGACACTTAGACTTAGAAAACGCTACCTTAACGAAACAGATCGTAAACGCGCTAAAAATAAATAATCCCTTAAGGGGGTATTAGTTCATAATACCCCCTAAGGTTACCCTCTCATTCATTGAGTAATCACGAAGAGTTAGTACTTTAGCAAACCCACTCTTCGTAAATAATTCACGAATACTAGCCCCTTGATCATAACCATGTTCGACAATTAATACTCCATCATTATTTAAATAATTCCGAGCATTAGTGACAATCTCTCTTAAACAAGACAGCCCATCATTAAAATCAGTTAATGCATCCTGAGGCTCAAAACTTAACGTATCCAAATGATAATCTTTAGGATGAATATATGGAGGATTACTAACTATAATATCATATTTGGTTTCAATATTTGAAAACCAATCACTTTGTTTAAAATCTACATTAGCACCCAAATTATCTGCATTAAATTTGGCAACTTCAAGAGCTTTTGGCGACTTATCTACTGCAGATACAAAAAGAGTCGGGAACTCTAATTTAGCACTAATTGCAATACAGCCACTCCCAGTACCTAAATCTAGAAGTGAAAACCCAGCTTTAGCATACTCTAAAATAGTATCAACCAGTAGCTCAGTTTCAGGACGCGGTATCAAAGTATCTGAATTTACTTTAAACTCACGTGAATAAAATTCCCTAGAACCTGTAATATAATTTATTGGTTTACCTAGTAAACGTTGATTACATAATTCATAAAAGTCTTGTAATTGTGAATTATCTAAAATATAATCATCATGAGTAATTAATTGAACCTTGCTAAATTTTAAAAGATAACCCAGAAGTATTTTAGCTTCAGATTTATCAAGATTAGTTGTTGCAATTAAATTTGCAATACTATTTTTATCAAACATAATGCCTATGACAGCCATTATTATCTAGAGTATATTTACTATCACATGAACCACAAGCTATTTCACCATGAATTTTTGGTAGTCTAATTCCGCATTCACACATAAAGCCAACACGCCGCCCTGGAACTCCAACTATTATTTCATAGTCTTTAACATCCGCCTTAACTACACTACCTGCTCCAATAAAAGCAAAACGTCCAATGCTAACTCCACAAATAATGGTTGCATTGGCACCAATAGTGGCACCATATTTCACATGAGTTTTTTTGTATTCATGCTTACGTTCAATATGACTTCTTGGATTATACACATTAGTAAATACCATTGATGGCCCACAAAATACATTATCTTCAAGAATAACTTCATCATAAACTGAAACATTATTCTGCACTTTTACATTATTACCAATTTGTACTTTGTTACCAATAAATACATTCTGCCCCAAAGAGCAACGGTTTCCAATTATGGCTCCAGCTGATACATGGGTGAAATGCCAAACTCGCGTCTCATCACCAATAATAGCACCATCATCAATAATAGCAGAAGAATGTGCTAAATAGCTCATAAATTAACCCCTATACTGTAATATAAAAAAGTTAATTGAAATAAACATACATACCCCAGCTAGAATAACAAAAATATGCCATATCATATGAGAGTATTTAAATTTACCAACGGCATATAATAGAGCTCCAACAGTATAAGTTATACCACCTATAACCATAAAAACTGATCCAAGTTTTGGAATAACAATCCATATTTGAGGCATTAGATACACGGATGCCCACCCCATAAAAACATAAATCAAAGTACTTGATTTTTTATACTTACCAGCAAAAAAAGACTTAAATATAATACCTACTATAGTAAGAACTATCAATATTGCATATAATATATAAGCTCTTTGAGTCTTTAAAAGACTAAATACATATGGCGTATATGAGCCTGTTATCATTATATATATCGCAATATGATCCATACGTTTAAAGACAACTCTTGCAGTATGGTTAGTCATAGAATGATATAAGGCACTCATTAAAAATAAAAATAATATTGATATTCCATAAACTACAAAAGCTATAGTATCAACACTATTACCATAACGCCCCGCAGTCCATGAAAGACTAATTAAAGCATAAATCCCAAAAAAACTACCTACAATATGACTAACTGAATTAGCTATATCCTCACCGAGGCTATATTGAAATAGTTTTCTAAGGTATTCTTTAGAGTATTTACTTGGCCTATCTACTACATGCATAATATCTCAACAATCTTTATAAATTGAGCCACGCTCTACACCTGGCTGTGTTTTAAACCTTTTATGTAGCCAAAAATATTGGGAAATATTTTTCAGCACCACCTGTTCAACAAATTTGTTCATACGAATAACATCAGCTTCCAAATTATCTGTTGGGTAATTATCCCACGCATCATAAAACTCCATCTCATAATTTGTTCCATTCCAGTATACTGTAGTTGGAATAACTATAGCATTTGCCATTTTCACTAGCTTTGGTAAGACATTAACAGTTGCACATGTTTGTTGTCCAAAAAATGGTATGTAAATTGAATCTCTCTCCCCCAAATCTTGATCTGGAAGATAATAAAATATATGATTAGTTTTACGTAACTCTTTAATTACAGGACGAAGCCCCTCTTGCCTAGCAAACATCTTACCACCTTTATCTTTAATAAAGCGAAGGCGAGCATCTTTTAGCTTCTCAGTAATTATGCTATTTTTTTGTACTGAATAAAGCCCCACCCCAACTACTTCATGAGTTAGCCGTATTGCACCAAAATCTAACCCCACAAAGTGCGGACAAAGAAGTATTATTGGTTGTTGCTTATAATATTTAAGGAGTTTATCCAAATTTTTTAATTTAACGATTTTTTGGATTCGTTCCTTACTAGCATAAAAGACTAGACCATATTGTAAGCCACTTGTAAGTATGTATTTAAAATGTTCTTTTATAATACGACGCTTTTCAGTATCAGTCATTTCTGGAAAACATAGCGTTAGATTCTTTAACCCAACATTTCTACGATTTCTAGCAACATAATATCCAAGAGTACCCAACCCTCCCCCTAATATCATAGTAAGTGATATTGGCAAGAAACTAAGTAATCGCACCAAAAACAAGGCAATTGCAGTTAAAACTTTTTGCATAATAAATTCCTAAGATAGCCTGGCATGATCTGGCACCCGAAACCTATCATAACTCCAATAATACTGTTCTGGAGCTTCAAGTATCGCATCTTCAATAACTTTGTATATTCCTCGTACAACATTAGTAATATCATCATCCACAGGTTTGAAAGGTATATAATTCATACTAAATCCCCCCCTAATTCTCTTAATCGAAACTATAAATGTTGCAGCATCAGGAGTTAAAACCATTTTAGCAGCTAAGGTTGGTGCAAACATCTTTTTACCAAAGAACTCAATCCATACCCCGTCCCCTGAACTAGCTATACTATCCGGTAGTATACAAACAACTCCCCTAGCACGTATATTTTTAGCTAGCGTCAAAACACCAAGACGATTCGTTGGGACTAAAGTGATATTATCTTCTGTACGCCCCTCAATCATCATCTTATTAAACCATACCTCTTTTGATGGTTTATAGAGGATCGTAAACATTCGCTTAGTAAGAGAAGCAGTTGCTTTTGCAGCAACTTCAAAACTACTAAGATGTGGCGTTAAAAACACTATGGGTCTATCACTATTTAAAACACTCTCCATATATTCAAAACCAATAGTTTCTTTTATCAAACTAGCATTATGTTTTTTTGACCTGTACCAAGCAATAGAGACTGTTTCAATCAAAGTCTTACCAAGCTCACGTGCGGTTTTTAGAGTAATTTCGTTTACATTCTCAGGAGTTGCTAGCTTTGTAGCTAGAAGATTATCTCTTATTCTCTTTGATGATTTTTTAGGCAGTCCAAAAGCAATATAACCAACTAAACTACCCAATAAACGAAGAATCCATAATGGTAAATATGCCATAAATTTCAATAAAACATGCATAATGATATATTTCACTTATTTAGC
>CANEUJ010000115.1 GCA_947441745.1 Neisseriaceae bacterium
AAAAGAAAAGCATGCAGATTTATAATTCTTTTACGAATAAAAAAGAAGAGTTTATTCCAATAATTAAAAATACGGTTAAAATGTATATATGTGGTCAAACTATATATGATTATTGTCATTTGGGGCATGCGAGAAAAGCGATAGTTTTTGATATGGTGAGACGCTGGTTTATTGCTTCAGGATATGAGGTAACCTTTGTTGAGAATATTACAGATATTGACGATAAAATAATTGCTCGTGCAAATGAAAATAATGAAACAATTACGAGTTTGACTGATAGATTCACCCAATTTATGCATGAAGATTTTGATAAGCTGGGAGTTATGCGCCCAGACTTGCAGCCAAAAGCAACAGACTATATTGCACACATGATTTTGGTAATTGAAAGCCTAATTAAGAAAGACTATGCTTATCTGGCTACCAATGGAGATGTATATTATAAAGTCCGTAAATTTGAAAATTATGGACAACTATCAGGGAAGTCTTTAGATGAATTAAATGCTGGAGAACGTGTTGATATTGATCAAAATAAACTAGATCCGTTAGATTTTGTCTTGTGGAAGCACGCTAAAGAAGGTGAGCCGTATTGGGACTCACCTTTTGGTCGTGGGCGTCCTGGGTGGCATATTGAATGTTCCGCTATGGCAATGGATTTATTGGGGGCTAATTTTGATATTCATGGTGGGGGGCAGGATTTGCAGTTTCCTCATCATGAGAATGAAATTGCACAAAGTGAGGCACATAACTCATGCAAATATGCTAATCTTTGGATGCATAATGGTTTTCTAAATGTTGATGATGAAAAAATGTCTAAATCACTAGGCAACTTTTTTACTTTGAGAGATGTTTTAAATCTACACGATGCAGAAGTTATCCGTTTGTTTATGTTAAAAACACACTATCGTAGCCCTTTAAACTTTAGTCAATCTAGTCTTGAGGAAGCTAAAGTTGGAATTACTCGTTTATACACAGCTTTAAAAACATTTTCAGATAAAATAAATCGTAGTGAAATAATCATTGACTGGAGTGATAAGCGAGCAATGCGATTCAAAGCTGCTATGGATGATGACTTTAATACTTCATTGGCTCTTGGGGTGGTTTTTGAACTTTGTAATGAGTTAAATGTTAGTGGTGATATTACGAATGCCAAGATTTTAATTGGCTTAGCAAATATTCTTGGTATATTAACAAGAAATCCTATGGAGTTTTTGCAACAAGGATCCACGTTAGCATCTGAAGAGGTTGAGCGGTTAATTGTTGAACGAAAAACTGCAAAAGATTCTCGAAATTTTATTTTTGCTGATAAAATTCGCAAAGATTTGTTGGCTGCAGGGATTGTTTTGGAAGATACTGCAAATGGAACAACATGGCGTAAGCTATAGGAAACCAAATTCCTAATTTAAAAAATCCTGGAGTTGTAAAAGCCTGAGTTTATAGCCCACTTAAAAATAGGGTTGTATCTTTATTGTGGGGTATAAATTATATGATTTTACTTTGAGTATTTTAAATCATTATGATTAATATTTAGACTAGATTTTAAAAGTTAAATGGTATTACCTAGTTCGCGTGCTTTGTTATAACAAGCTATTTCAGCATCTGTAATAATTTGTTTTAAATTTGCTTTTTCAAATATATTTATAGCTTGTTCGGTAGTACCGTTTTTAGATGTCACATTTGCTCTTAGTTGGGCTATATTGGGATTGTTTTCGATTAAAGTTATACTACCTTTAAAGATCTGCATTGTTATGTCTAGTGCATCTTTTTCATCAAAACCAAATTCATTAGTTGCGGTATTAACCATTGCTTCGATAAAATAAAATACATAAGCAGGGGCACTACCTGCAACTGCAGTAATTTTATTGATAAAGTCCTCATTATCAAATATATATGTTTTACCAATGGTATTAATAATATCTAAAATAATTTGGCATTTAGACTTGTCAATAGTTGCAGAAAAATAAACTCCATTTACAGACATTCCCACTTTTGCTAAAGTATTTGGCATAAGTCTTGCGATTTTAGTATTATCTAACCAAATAGCAAGAGTTTTAGTAGTAATACCTGACATTACAGACAATACAGCACATGTGATTCTGGGTAGGCTTTTACACAACTCTTTGGCATCTTGAGGTTTTACAGCAAGTATTACGAGATCATCATCTTGAGGTATAAAATCAAGAGTTGATAAGAAACGAATAGATGGATATTTGTTGGCTAAAGCGGTACGCTTATCCATATTTCTTTGTATTACAATAAGCTCTTGATTTTTACTGTCTATTTTAGAAAAAATTGCCTCTGCCATATTGCCACCGCCAATAAATATTATCTGCATTTTTTTACCTCTAAAATTTTTATATCGATATTGTAGCATATATACTAACTCCAAAAACATCAATAAAATTTGTGTACTAATATACGTTAATTTGTTATTTTATAATGGATAAATACGCAGTGCAGTTAAAGCTCCTTAGTTACCGCAACCCTTTAACGGCAGCACTGGTTCATTTAAAAAGATGCTATGATTTTAAAACCATGGCATCTTTTTTATATCCATACTAGATTACATAAAAATAAGTATATTTGTACGTTTTAAGTATTGATATACATGGGTTTACTGCGGTACTTGTACACAATATAGATGGTGTGTAGTCTTACAGCTTGGAAAACCAGTGCCATCAGAAATGAACACACTATTACTATCTGCTACAAAAGCTTGTCCTATATTCCCATTGCTACTATCATCACCTGCTGACCAATCTGAACAAGTATTAGCTCCAACATTCCATAACTCATCAAGCCCAGTCCAGACAGTATTATTGGTTCCATCCTCTATTGCATTAGTTAAAGGAAACGCAAATACCGAGTTATTTATAGCTGCACCTATACCTGTTGTCCCGATTATTTGACCTGCTTCATTAACATATGCTGTATATGGCTCTAATACCCAGTTATTTACTGGATTGGCTTGACGAGCATGAGTTGCTAATGGCGAAGTAGCCAATATAGCTTTACAGCTTGAACCCAGAGGACATTTAGTATCCGTAGCACATGTATTATCAGCACCATCTACACCATCCAAATTACCAGTGATTGCCGTACTTGACACAAAGATAGAATAAGACTCCTGTGTTGTATATGTGTTGCTCTCAGTTAAAGCTGCAACAGAATCACCGTTAAGATCTTTTATTCCATTTGTAGTATGAACAGTGTATGTTGTTCCATATGCTAAAGGAGTACTTGGAGTAAATGTCGCACTTTCAGTTCCAGATACAACGCTTCCTGGAACATGACCTCCATTTGGAGCTGTAATATAGAATGTTGTTGATTCAATAGTAGACTCTCTTACAGGGTTATTGAATATAACTTTTACTGGAGTTTGAACTCCTGCATGATCTCTTGAGTAAGGCATATCTCCTGATAAGTGATCTGGAGTCTGAGCTATAATTGTATAATTTTCAGAAGTAACCCCAACAAGACCTGGAGCGTTTATTTTAAAATTAGCAACCCCTAATGATTCTCCAATTAGTTTAACATTACAAGTGTTTGTAACTGAATTTAGGACACAAGTATTTGGGGTTACGTTTAAAATCTTTGGATTATTACTTACAATAGACACATTTGCTGACTCTACAGGAGACCCATCAGTCGGCATTAACGCTATAGTTACTACAGTTGGTTGACTTTCAAATAAACGGCTACTTGATGATGAATTTATTGCTAAGTTACCAGGCTTAAATGATGAACTCCCGTTACTAGATTGTCCAGCATTACACCCACTTAACCAAAATGCCGCCGAACCAGCAACTATAATTGTAAGTATATGAACCTTTCGATTCATTGTGTTTGGAATTTGTTTTTTTAAATTTAACATAATATTTCTCCTAAGTTATTTATCAATTTTTGCAAATTGAATGAAATTTAGTTGGTAATAAAATCTGCAAAAACCAAGTGGATGATTTGGTTTTTTAACAGCACAGGCTTGTATATTACTATGCCCCACACTAAATAAGGACTAAGAGCTCACTACCAAGCATTACACCTAAATGGTTATGTGTAACTATGCACGGCAAATTATTCTGCTATATATTAATCTGAATCCTAAGGAAATTAAATATGCATTAGATATGGTAGACTATTTAGCTCTGTAATTTATTTAGTAATGAGTACAATTAATAGTGCAATATGGTAAAATTTGGCTATAAAATTAAATACCTATAAGGAATAAAGATGCAAATAGCCACTTGGAATGTAAACTCACTTAAAGTAAGATTATCTCAGGTAATAGAATGGTTGCAAACCTCAAACTGCGATGTCTTAGCACTTCAAGAACTAAAGCAAGATAATGACAGCTTTCCGTTAAAGGAGTTAGGTGAGCTTGGGTTTCATTGTGCTTTTAATGGGCAAAAAACTTATAATGGTGTAGCTTTAATTTCTAAGCATCCAATTCATGATATAACTATGGATATTCCGAACTATACAGATGTTCAAAAAAGAGTAATTAGTGCTACTATTAATGATGTTCGGATAATATGTGCTTATGTTGTCAATGGTGAAAGTACTAATAGTGAAAAGTATATATATAAACTCGAATGG
>CANEUJ010000116.1 GCA_947441745.1 Neisseriaceae bacterium
AATCTCAGTTGATTAGGGAGAAAGCTTCATGCAACTAATTCTAATCAGTGGCTTAGCTGGTGCAGGCAAATCTACAGCCCTTCGAATACTTGAAGATAGCGGCTATAATTGCGTTGATAATTTACCGCCTACTATGCTACCACAATTAGTTGAAATGTATGGTCTAATCTATAATAGCAAAAAAATTGCTGTAAGTCTTGACACTCGTTCATTAATACTATTAAGACAACTTCCCTCCGCCATCAAAAACCTACAACAGCTTGGCATCCAAACCAAAATAATTTTTTTGGAAGCACGTGAGGATGTTTTAATCAAACGTTTTTCAGAAACCCGTAGACGTCACCCATTATCTGACGATAAAAAAACTATTTCTGATTGCATATCTGAAGAACAGGAAGTTTTGTCCTCGATAAGTATGATAGCACATCGAGTTGATACTAGTGATTTATCTGCTAATAACCTAAGAAGCATAGTCAAACAATTTGTAGAAGCTGATTATTCACAACTAAATATCGTAATACAATCATTTGGATTTAAATATGGTCTACCAATTGATTCAGATTTTGTTTTTGATGTACGCTGTTTACCAAATCCACATTATGATAAAGATATTCGACAATTTAATGGACTTGATGAACCTATCATTGATTTTCTAAAAAAAGAGGGCAAAGTCAAAAAAATGATAGACGATATTTATAATATGGTCTCACCTTGGATTAAAGAATTTAGTCTTGATAACAGAAACTATCTTACAATATCAATAGGCTGTACTGGAGGTAAACATAGATCAGTTTATATTGCAGAGAAATTAGCTCAAAATATAAAAATCGACAACTACAAGACTATCACGCGCCACCGTCACATTAATCAATGATGCTAAACTAAATATGTTAAAATGTTATCCTAGTGATAACTAACAATTTAATATTTACTGAGAATAAAATGAAATTCAAGAAAATTACTGATTTAGCTCTTAAAAATAAAACTGTATTTATTAGAACCGATATGAATGTGCCTATTGAAAAAGGCTGTATTGGTGACGATACTCGTATTCGAGCATCACTAAAAACTATTGAGTATGCACTTAAAAACGGTGCAAATGTTATCGTAGCTACTCATTTAGGACGCCCAGTTGAAGGCAGTAATGATAATACAGTTTCACCAATTGCTAAGCTTTTAGGTGAATTATTACATCAAAATATAACAGTTGTTGCTGGAGTTCCAGATAAAATTGATTTTGGTACTTCCAATATAGTTATGCTTGAAAATGTTCGCCTAAATATTGGGGAAAAGCAAAACGACTCAATTTTGGGTAAAAAATATGCTAATTTATGTGATATATTTGTGCATGATGCTTTTGCAACTGCCCATAGAAGCGAAGCGTCAACTGATGCAATAGGATATGAAGCAAATGAGGTTTGTGCTGGAATGCTGATGAGTAGCGAACTTGATGCCCTTAATATGGCAGCTGCAAACCCAAAATCACCAGTAGTTGCTATTGTTGCGGGTTCTAAAGTTTCTACCAAATTAAGTATTTTAGAAAATCTAGCAGATAAAGTTGATTATCTAATTGTTGGTGGTGGTATTTTAAATACTTTTTTACTTGCTAAAGGATTTAATATTGGAAAATCATTGGTTGAAACTGAACTAACTAATAAAGCTAATGACATTATGCAAAAAATGGCAGCTCGTGGTGCAAGTGTTGCATTACCTCAAGATGTAATTACTGCTAAACACTTTAGTAGAGACGAGGTAGCTATACCCAAAAACATCAACAATGTTAGCAATGATGATATGATTTTAGATATCGGCACTCAATTTGCTAATCAACTAGCTGATATAATCAACAAAGCTGGTACTATTATCTGGAATGGCCCAGTTGGTGTTTTTGAGTTTGATCAATTTGCAAATGGTACCAAAATACTTGCTAATGCAATTGCGAATAGTAATGCTTTTAGTCTAGCAGGTGGAGGTGATACTATTGCTGCAATAAATAAATTTCATCTTATAGACAAAATTAGTTATGTATCAACTGCTGGTGGTGCATTACTAGAATACCTTGAAGGCAAAAAATTACCCGCTATTAAACTACTTGAGGATAGAGCATGAAGCATACACAATCAATAAAAGACCTACTTAATGGCTCTTTAGCAGTTGATACACTTGTTGAACTAAACGGCTGGGTAAAGAGTAGACGTGACTCAAAAGCTGGAATTTCTTTTATATCTCTAGGGGATGGCTCTTCTTTTGATGGTATCCAAATTGTTGCTGAAAATAAACTTAGCAATTATGAAACTGAAGTTTTACGCCTAACTAAAGATTGTTCAATAAAAGTCAATGGTAAAATAGTACCATCTCTTGGAGCTGGACAAAAATTTGAAATTGTAGCTAGTAACATCGAAGTTATTGGCTGGGTAGAAAACCCAGAAACCTATCCCGTATCTCCCAAAAGACATACTGTAGAACATCTACGTGAGGTAGCACATCTTCGCCCAAGAACTAATTTAATTGCGGCTGCTACCAGAATTAGAAATACTGCATCATTTGCTGTTCATGAATACTTACAAAACAATGGGTTTTATTGGATTCATACGCCACTAATAACTGGTGCTGATGCTGAAGGAGCAGGAGAATTATTTCAAGTTACTGGTTTTGACCTAAACCAAATACCCAGAGATGCAGCTGGTAAAATTGATTATAAAAAAGATTTCTTCGGACGTGAAACATTTCTAACGGTATCGGGGCAATTAAATGCTGAAGCCTACTGTATGAGCTTATCAAAAGTATATACCTTTGGCCCAACATTTAGGGCAGAAAACTCAAATACTACTCGTCATCTAGCAGAATTTTGGATGATAGAACCAGAAATTGCTTTTGCAGATCTAATGGATGATGCTAACCTTGCTCAAAACCTACTTAAACATGTATTTAAAGCAGTACTTAACAAAAACCCTGATGATATGGCATTTTTTGCAGAATTCATAAATAAAGACGTAGTTACTCGCTTAACAAAATTAGTTAATCAAGATTTTGAAATGATTACTTATACTGAAGCAATTGATAAACTACTTAAATCAAATAAAACATTTGAGAATCAAGTATCTTGGGGGATTGATCTAGCATCGGAACACGAAAGATGGATTTGTGAAGAATTAGTTGGACGTCCTACTATTGTTACAAACTACCCTAAAGATATTAAAGCATTTTATATGCGTCAAAATGACGATGGTAAAACTGTAGCAGCTATGGATATTCTAGCTCCAGGAGTTGGTGAGATAATCGGTGGGGCACAACGTGAAGAACGCTATGATGTGCTTGTAAAACGTATGAAAGAAATGAATGTAAGTGAAGAAACACTCTATTGGTATTTAGATCTTAGGCGTTTTGGAACAGCAAAACATGCGGGTTTTGGTGTAGGTTTAGAGCGTTTGGTAAGCTATATTACTGGCGTTCAAAATGTACGGGATATTATCCCATTCCCTAGAACCAGTAAAAGTGCAAATTTCTAATTAGATAGTAAAGGTTATAGAAAAAATGCTTAAATTACAAAATTATATATCTTTGGGAGTATTACTTGGCATAGCAATATTTGTAGTTGCATGCTCAAATACCCCAAATAATATTTCAATGACCCTAAATCAAGGAAAATGTGCTCTACCATCACAATATTCAAATACACAATTAACTAATTTAGAATCTATTTATGAGAGTTATTATACTCTTCTAATAAATAATCCAAGTACCACGACGCCATATTGTACTTCAGTTACCATACAAAATAATAATTCTGGCTTAAACGCTAATAACATTCAGATAATCAACAGTGGTTTACAAATAAGTACCACACTGCCTGGAAGCACAACTAGTACTACTGCTGCTTTATATGATACAGTTGCTGCGGGAGTTACTATATCTGGTTTTACACAAAATATAAACAATGTTGTCTTATTTGATCCAAATAACTGTGCTACTACTACAGGAGCTAATGTGCAAACGCTATCAGCTGGAGGCGGAAGCTGTACTTTTTATCTTGAAATACTTAATGAATCAAATCCAGTTGGCGTATATCCGTATTATATAGCCTACAATTATACCAATGGCAACCAAAACTATACTGTCAATGCAACGCTAAACCAAAGAGTGTACTTATATGGTGGTGATACTGGGAGTTCTGGGCTATACTATGTTTCGACTAATATTGTATCTACAGGTAGTAGCACCGAGAGCATAGCTGCATCTTGGCAAAACGGTTTAGATGGTTCTCCATCAACTGGCATTGTAAATTATGTTATTGAAAATGCTTATGGCACAGTATATTTTGTTTCATCCTTAACTTCATCATCAACTATATACTCTTATAATGGTATTAGCATAACCCCAGTTGGGACTAGTTTATCAGCTCAAGTAACATCTCTTGCCTTTGATAGTAATAGTAATATCTATGCTGCTACAAGTGGTAATGGAATGTGGGTATATAATATAGAGTCCAATAATCCTACTTGGCTAAAAATGACTGATAGTAACAATAAAATTACACCTACTAGCAATCTAATCGGGTTAAAGGGGTTTAATAATACTATATATGC
>CANEUJ010000117.1 GCA_947441745.1 Neisseriaceae bacterium
ACCATCCAATCACAATCCACTTCAAACCCCTGCTCGATTGCCCAATATGCAGCATATGGTGCTCTAACTGGTGGACTTGATTGTATAAAACCAATGCTAAAATCCTTTAGTGAACGCCATGAATACGTTGTTGAGCGTCTAAATAAAATTAGAGGTGTTCGTTGTTTATACGCACAAGGTGCATTTTATGCTTTCTTTGAATGTAGTGCCGCTATCAAAAACCTTTATCAAGAAGGTAAAATAACCGCAAAAACTGATTTGGCACTTGCTAACTACTTACTCGACAACTATCTAGTTGCTGGAGTTCCTGGAAGTGCATTTGGCCTAGATAATCACATCCGCTTATCCTTTGCTACTAGCCTTCAAGAATTAAAAGCTGGATTAGATCGAATAGAAAACGCTCTTAACTAATATTAAAGCACCACTGGTAGTTAAAAAATAATTTTATTACATATCAGTGGCTTATATGCACGGCACTTGACAAAATGATATAAAAAATGTTAAAATGTATAATTATAACAAATTGAACATTTTAATAAGGCCCTAATACATGATACATTTGTACTCGGATTCACGATGTCCGTTTTCGCACAGAGCTCGTATAGTTCTAAATTTCAAAGACATGGATTTTAAAGTAGTTGACGTAAATATCAATATGCGTCAGGATTTAATGGTATTAACCCCATACAATGAAACACCAGTTCTAGTTGATGATATCGATAAAAACAATAAGAAAAAAGATTTAATATTACTTGAAACTAATATTATTTGTGAATATATTGATGATCGTTTTCCACATCCACAATTAATGCCTATTGAACCAGCAGAAAAAGCTCGTTTAAGGATGCTTATGCATCGTTTTGACCGTGAGTTATTTGTGCATTTACGCACACTAGACACAATGAATTTGAAAGATGCTAAAACCAAAAAAGAAGCAGAAAAGCTTAAAAAACCTATAATTGCAGGATTAGATAGTATTGCTCAAGTATTCATAGCTAATAAAAAAGCCGAGTTCATTTTTGGGAATAGTTTTTCACTACTTGACGCAGCAATTCTACCGCTTCTATGGCGTCTATCTAATTATGACATTGAAATTAAACCAGCTTGGGCTGGAATGATGAAGTATGCACAACAATTATTTGCAACACCTGCATTTACATCTTCACTAACTCCATCAGAGCGAGTAATGCGCTAAATGATAAGCCAAAAACCTTATCTTATTCGAGCGATTTATGAATGGTGTGAAGATAATCGCTTTACACCATATTTAGCGGCAAAAGTAGACGATAATACTTTAGTACCAAAGCAATACATTCAAAACAATCAGATTATATTAAATATAAGCCATGACGCAACAAAAGATATTCTAATTGACAATGAGTGGATTACGTTTAAAGCAACTTTTGGTGGTAGCATTAGGGACATTGCGGTACCAGTTAGTAACGTACTTGCAGTCTTTGCCAAAGAAAATGGCTTAGGAATGCAGTTTAAAGAAGATGCTGAACCGCCTCATACACCAGCAAAAACTGGTGGTTTGAAATTAGTAAAGTAGTTTTTCATGTTTGAGCTAAACTTAACAGGTCTTAACTGCCCTTTGCCAGTTCTTAAAACCAAAAAATTTTTGACTAATCTTGAAGCTGGAAAACAAGTAAAAATTATTACTGATGATCCTGCTTCATTAAATGACCTTCAAGTATTTTGTAGTAAAACTGGTCATAAATTAATCACACAAAATACAATAGACAATATTATCTATACCATAATAGAACATCGTTAACATAATTTAGGGATCAATAATAATGACAGAGATACTAGACGAAAATCATATTATAGCTGAACGTAGACAAAAACTATCTGACATTAGAAAAAGCCGTGTTGCTTATTCTAACCATTTTAAACCAACTCACAAATCACATCTTATCCATTCACAATATGGTGAATTAAATGGTGAAGAGTTAGCACAAAAAGAGATAATGGTATCTGTTGCTGGGCGTATGATGTTAAAACGCATAATGGGTAAAGCTTCATTTGCTACTATTAATGATGGTACTTCTAAAATCCAAATTTATGTTAGTAAAGAAAAAATCAGTGAAGCAGTATATGAGGAATTCAAACGCTTTGATATTGGTGATATTATAGGCGTAGATGGAACTTTATTTAGAACAAAAACCAATGAGTTAAGTATATCAGTTACTAAAATTGAACTATTAAGTAAGAGCTTACGTCCACTGCCAGAAAAATTCCACGGATTAACTGACCAAGAGCAGTGCTACCGCCAACGTCACTTAGACCTTATAATGAATGAAGAATCAAAAAACCTATTTATACAACGTTCACAAATTATTCATTCGATACGTAACACCATGGTTTGTGAAAACTATCTTGAAGTTGAGACTCCTATGATGCACTCAATACCTGGTGGAGCTACTGCCAAACCATTTGTAACACATCATAACGCTCTTGATATGCAATTATTTCTTCGTATTGCACCTGAATTATATCTTAAGCGTTTAATAGTTGGTGGTATGGATCGGGTATTTGAAATCAATCGTAATTTCAGAAATGAAGGTTTATCTACGCGTCATAACCCTGAATTCACGATGATAGAATTTTATGAAAGCTATGCTGATTATAAACGCATGATGGAAATTACTGAACAAATAATTCGCAAAGCTGCACTTGATTCAGTTGGGAGCTTAGTAATTAATTACCAAGGGCGAGAAGTGAATTTGGCGAAAGATTTTGATCGTTTAACTATTGTTGAATCCATTATCAAATATAACCCTGAATTTACTACGACTCAATTAAATGATATAGATTTTTTACGTCAAACACTTACTAAACTTACTCATAAATCACCTAGTGACAATGAAAGTCTTGGGGTACTTCAATTATTATTATTTGAAGAAAACACTGAAGCCAAACTATGGCAACCAACTTATATTATTGACTACCCTCTTGATAGCTCTCCTCTAGCACGTCAATCGGATAATAACCCTCTTATAACTGAACGTTTTGAGTTATTTGTAGTTGGGCGTGAGTTAGCTAATGGATACTCAGAATTGAATGACCCCGAAGATCAAGCAGAACGTTTTAAAAAACAAGTTGCTCAGATGGAGTCAGGAAATGACGAAGCTATGCACTATGATGCTGAATATATTCGTGCTTTAGAGTATGGGATGCCACATACTGGTGGCTGTGGTATTGGTATTGATAGATTAGTTATGTTATTAACTAATGCAAGTTCAATTCGTGATGTAATATTCTTCCCACAAATGCGAGCTATTTAAAGAATTTCACAATGGATGATTTGTTTAGTATTACCAGCCCCTTAAGTGCAGTTCAAACTGAAATTGACTCTTTAACTGATAAGCTAATTAAATATAATCATAGTTACCATACTAATGACATTTCCTTAATAACTGATGTGGAATATGATAAATTGTTTCGCAAACTTCAGGAATTAGAGCAAGAACACCCAGAGTTTAAACGAAATGATAGCCCCACTAATAAAGTGGGAGGTATTGTTTTGAGTGAATTTAATCAAGTGGCTCACAAGATTCCTATGTTATCACTAAATAATATATTTAGTGATATGGGTGAAAGCAATATTGACATTCGTCATAAAGAGTTATTCCAATTTAATAAAAGGCTATGTGAAACTACTGAGGTTGATTCCATTCAATACGTCGCATCTCCCAAATATGACGGTGTTGCTATAAGTATTACTTATAGTAATGGCATTCTTACAGAAGCTCTTACTCGTGGTGATGGCTATACTGGCGAAGATGTAACACAAAATATTAAAACGATTAAAAACATCCCACTTACTCTTAAAAGTGGTAATTTACCTTCTCATATAGAAATACGTGGTGAGATATTAATACAAACTCATGACTTTATTAAACTAAACCAAGAGCAGGATATCAAAGGATTAAAACAATATGCAAACCCTAGAAATACAGCTGCAGGCAGCATACGCCAACTTGATAGTAAAATAACAGCTAGTCGCCCCTTACACTTCTTTGCCTACGCTATTGCTTCATATAGTAATGAATTACAGTTTACCCAATTTTCTGATCAATTAGCATATTTAAAACAAGTAGGGTTTGATGTAAGTGAATATTGTAAGATTTGTAATGGAGTTAATGAATTAGCTGGATTTTATGAAGATATTTTAGCAAATCGGCAAAAACTACCTTTTGGAATTGATGGTGTTGTATATAAAGTAGACGAGATTTCTTTGCAAGAGAAATTAGGCTTTGTTGCAAGAGCTCCCAGGTTTGCGGTAGCTCATAAATTCCCTGCAGAGGAAGCAGAATCCCAAATACAAGATATCCAAATACAAGTTGGTAGAACTGGAGCATTAACTCCGGTAGCTAAAATTAAACCAGTTAGTGTTGGTGGAGTAATTGTATCAAATGCTTCTCTTCATAACCAAGATGAAATCAGACGTAAAGATGTACGTGTTGGTGACTATGTATTGGTTCGCCGTGCTGGAGATGTTATTCCTGAAGTAGTACGTGTAGTACTAGAC
>CANEUJ010000118.1 GCA_947441745.1 Neisseriaceae bacterium
ACTAACTGCGAGCATGATGCAGAGTATTAGTTCCATTCCAGCAACATATGATAGTCCTACATAATCAATATTCACGAATTTATTTTGAATAAATATAAAAACGGCTAGTAAAGCCAGAGGGATTATTATTCTAGGTATAGATATATGCTTAGAAGCAAATAATGTTATTAGAAAAATACTTATTGATGCCCATGCAAATGCAGACTCTGCAAAGAATTCAGGTAGTGGGTCATAATGGAATGGGCTTAACTGCGGTAATGCTAATAATATAATAATATTTAGAGCAATTAGCCAGTAATATTTGTGGGACATTTTATTTCCTTGGGGGTGACTTTTTGAAGTAATATGAATAACTTATTAAATTTATAAGTGATTATTGTACCATAGACATAATATATGATACAATCAGTCCTGAGATTTTATGATATTTATTTAATGTGTCTTTCAGTATAGCCGTAGCTGAATTTAACTTTTTTATTGGGTTTTTTGTAGATGAAAAGATTATTAATTGCTTGCGTAAGTTTAGCTATTATTTCTTGTGCTAAGAAAGAGGTACCAAAATTAGCTGATAAACACGTTGATGTTATGCTCACTAAAGCGTATGACGTACCTTATGTATTTGATTATCCAGCTATGGTTCAAGGTGTTGTTGATTATCCTGTTATTCCTCGAATTAGTGGTGCAATCTTTAAGCAATATTATACTGAGGGTACGTATGTAAAAAAAGACACTGTTCTTTATGAAATTGACCCACGTCCTTATGAATTTGATTTAAAGACTTATGAAGGTAATTTAGTAAGAGACCAAGCAGCACTTGATAATTACAAGCTAATTTATGAACGTTATGAAAGATTATACAAAGTAAATGCAGTATCATTACAAGATGTAGAAACTGCCGATATTAATTATAAAGCAGGGCTTGGAAATGTTAAGACTGATATAGCAAATATAAACCAACAAAAATTAAATATTGAATACTGTAAGGTTAGAGCTCCTGCTGATGGTTATATATCAGAACGTCAGGTAACAGTGGGTGATATGGTAAGTGCGTTTCAAACTACACTTAATCAAATCAATTCGGTTAATGATATGTATATTATGTTCTCTATGCCTGAAAATGATCGCCTAAATATTGAGCAAGGTGTTATCGATGGTAAAATGTCAGTTCCAAAAGGATATAAGTTTAGGACAGATTTACAACTAGCCGATGGTAACATTATAAAAAATGAAGGTTATGTTCAATTTGCTGATACTCGTATTAGTTTACAAAATGGGGTATGGAATCTAAGGGCTTATGTGGATAATATTTCATTGAAGCATAAATTATTATCTGGTCAGTTTATTCACATTTATCTAAATGGTGCGATATACAAAAACGCTTATGCTGTGCCACAAGTGGCAATATTTCGCGATGATGCGGGGCCGTTTGTTTATGAAATTGATAGCCAAAATAAAATATTTAAAAAACGTATCGTAACTGGTAAAATGGTTGGAGATCTATGGATCGTTGATAGTGGGCTTACTGATGGCGAAAAAGTTGTTGTGAACGGTGGGCTAAAAATCAATGTTGATGATAAAGTTGTTATTGATTCTACTAGTAATCAAAGTGTAGCTTCAGCAACTAAATAAAATATAGCCACTAAGGTTTAAATATGTTTTGCCGATTTTTTATCTTAAGACCAGTTTTATCAATAGTTGTCTCAATTGTCATTGTGATAGCTGGTCTAGTTTCTATGTATGCCTCCCCCATAGAGCAATACCCAAATATTGTTCCGCCATGCTTAAATATATCGGTAAATTTCCCAGGAGCTGATGCCCAAACAATAGCTAATGCGGTTGCAGCACCAATAGAAGATCAGATGTCTGGTGTTCCAGGGATGATCTATATGCAATCAGCAAGTGCTAATGGTAGTAGCTCAAGTTCCCTAAATGTCTACTTCCAAGTAGGAACCGATTTAAAATCAGTAGAAGCTGATGCCCTAAACCGAATTAATACAGCATTACCACAATTACCTACTCAAGTACAAGCTCAAGGTGTTGTAATGCGGATGAAGAATCCTGATCTATTCTTGGTGATACCATTTTATTCTGAAGATGGCAATCCTGATTTACTTTATATTAGTAACTATGTTCAACGTTATGTATACCCAGTTTTATTACAAATTCCAGGAATTGGTGTTATTACTATTTTAGGGCAGCGTCAATTTGCTATGCGTGCTTGGCTTGACCCAAACAAAATGTCTTATTATGGTATTGGTGTTGCTGATATTAAAAATGCTATCAATGACCAAAACTGGCCATGGGCTATTGGTATGAATGCTATGGAACCAATGGTTGGGTTAGATCAAAAATATAATTATATGATTAATTCTCCAGGCTATATGACCGATGAGTCACAATTTCAAAATCTTGTTTTAAAAGCTACTGAAAGTAGTGCTCAAGTGGTGAGGCTTAAGGATGTAGCACGTGTATCATTAGATGCTCAATCATATAGTACATTTTTTGAACCATTTTCACGTAGCTTAAAAACTGGTGAGCTTGAAAAGCATAATGCTGTTGGTATTGCTATTTATCTTGTGCCAGGTGCTAATCAAATTCAAGTTAAACATAACGTTAATGCTACACTTGATTCGATAAGTAAGCATTTGCCTGCAGGGATAAAATACTATTATCATTATGACTCTTCAGAATTTGTGCTTTTATCAATTCAGTCTGTGATTGAAACACTACTAATAGCCTTTATATTGGTATTCATGGTTGTGATGCTATTTATGCAAAATCTTAAAGGTACTATTATCCCTGTTCTTGCAATACCTGTAGCAATTGTTGGTACTTTTGCAGGAACTTACGCTCTTGGATTTTCAATTAATACGCTAACATTATTTGGGATGGTATTAGCTATTGGTATTGTTGTTGATGATGCAATTGTAGTATTGGAGAATGTCGAACGTTTAATGCGGGAAGAAGGGTTAAATTCGGTTGATGCGGCAATCAAGTGCATGGTAGAGGTGGCTTCTCCAGTAATTGCAGTAGTTGCAGTATTAAATGCTGTATTTGTACCTGTAGCTTTTTTAGGAGGTTTTAGTGGCGTACTCATGAAACAGTTTGCAGTTACGATCGCAGTATCAACTCTACTCTCAGGTCTAGTAGCTCTAACTTTGACGCCTACACTTTGTGCATTAATGCTTAAAAACTCCAAACATGGCAGTGACATAGTTATGCCAAAATTCAAGCCATTATTACTATTACAAGTATTCTTTGATAAATTTAATATCTATTTTGAAAAACTTCTTAATCAATACATGAAAGTGGTAACACTTATTATTGATAATTCTAAAATTGCATTCTCAATTTGGTTTGGCGTAGTAATAGCTGTTATAGCAGCATTTATTCATATCCCAACTGCTCTGGTACCTCTTGAGGATATGGGGTATTATTATAATACTCAGCATGTCAATAATGCAGGCTCTATGGCATATAATCTGCAACAGGCAGAGTCAGTGTCACGTCAAATACTAAAATTACCCGCAATTAATCGTGTTGCGATTTTAGGTGGGGTTGATACTGTTGATAATGGTGCTATTAAGACCAATACTTCGACTCTAAGTATTATTTTAGATGACTATACCAAACGCCCTGCTAAAAATAGTAGTGTTGATGATATGATTGCAGCAACTAATAAAATTGTCTTAGCAAATAAGAATATTACGGGTTTCGCATTTAACCAGCCTCCTATTCGTGGGATGAGTACTACTGGTGGTGTTACTTTTTATCTTCAAGCAAATTTACCACTGACAGTCAAACAAATTTATGCTGATTCGGTAAAATTAACTCAGTATCTGCAAAAAAATTATCCAGAAGTTGCTCTGGCAGCACAGTTTTATAATATTTCTACTCCAGAAATGGATGTAAAAATTGACCCTGCTAAAGTATATCTCTATGGTTTAACTTATGCTCAAGTATTTAATACATTACAATCAGTTTTTGGAACTTATTATATAAATTATTTTACCAAATGGCAAGATTTGTGGTGGGTAATTTTACAGGGTGATTATAAGTTTAGAAATACTCCAGAAATGCTAAATACTACATATATTAAAAACACAGCTGGTAAGATAATCCCAGCAGGTAGTGTTGTAACACTACAATATAGAAATAGTGCAGAAGTTGTTACTAGACTTAACGATTTCTTGGCAAGTCAAATAGTAGTTAATCCATCTAAGGGGCATACCTCAGGTGAGATTATGAATATCATTCGTGAAGCAGTACCTAAAGTATTGGGTAAGACCTATACAATCAGCTGGTTTGGGCCATCATATCAACAGGCTATCGCTGGAAATACTGCAGTTATTGCCTTTGGTTTGGGAATAATAATGGTGTTTTTGATTTTAGCTGCACTTTA
>CANEUJ010000119.1 GCA_947441745.1 Neisseriaceae bacterium
CAAATTGAAAACAGCCTAAATAACAGACCAAGAAAAGCACTTAAATTTAGAACCCCTAACGAGGTTGTAAATAAGTATTTGCAACGTATTTCAGTAAATATTGCTAAACGAAAAAAAATGGCTGTTGCATTTCATGCTTGAATCTACAAGAGATAAGGGCATAAGTTTTTAATTTTAGCTTCTAAATGTAGTAAAATACTACTTTAATTATTTTTGGAAAATAACATGTGCGAAAAATATATTATTCTTGATTTTGATAGTACTTTTGTACAAGTAGAAGCCTTTGACGAGTTAGCTAAGTTGACCCTAAATGATAACCCCAATAAAGATAAATTAGTTGCAGAGATTATCAACATTACCAATCAAGGTATGGATGGTTCTTTGCCATTAGATATAAGTCTAAATAAACGTATAGAATTATTACAAGCAAATAAAAAGCATATCCCACAATTAATTAATTTATTAAATCACAAAATAACACCGTCGATAAAACGAAATCTGGCTTTTTTCCAAAAACATTATAGGAATATTTATATCGTATCAAGTGGATTTTCTGATTATATTATCCCTGTTGTGAGTAAATTTGGAATCTCAGAACAAAATGTATTTGCTAATACTTTTACTTTTGATAGTAATGGCAATATTACTGGTTTAGATAGTACAAATCCATTATCTCAAGTTAAAGGTAAAGTGGCAGTTGTTAGAAACTTAAATTTATCTGGAGAAATTTTTGCAATTGGTGATGGTTACACTGATTATGAAATTAAAGAAGCAGGTGTAGCATCTAAGTTTTATGCTTTTACTGAGAATATAGAGCGTCAAAAAGTAATCAATAAAGCTGATGTAGTAATTCCTAGTTTTGATGAATTTTTGTATCAAAATGATTTACCTATGGCAACTTCTTACCCTAAAAATCGGATTAAAGTGCTGTTATTAGAAAATATTCATCCACATGCGTATAATCTCTTAAAAGATGAAGGTTATAGTATTGAAACTATTAAAGGTAGCTTAAGTGAAGATGATTTATGTAAGAAAATTGCTGATGTATCGATTTTGGGTATTCGCTCCAAAACTCATGTTAGTAAAAAAGTTTTGGAACATGCTAAACGTTTAAATGTTATTGGTGCGTTTTGTATTGGTACAAATCAGATAGAACTTAATGATGCAAGTGATAAAGGTATTTGTGTATTTAACGCACCGTATAGTAATACTAGAAGTGTAGTTGAATTAGTTATCGGTAATATTATTATGTTATTACGTAATATAGTTGCCAAGAATAACAAACTTCATCAAGGAGTGTGGGATAAGAGTGCTGAGAATAGCTTTGAAGTACGTGGTAAAAAATTAGGTATAGTAGGGTATGGAAATATTGGTTCCCAGCTATCGGTAATCGCTGAGGCTCTTGGGATGGAAGTATATTATTATGATCTAATAGAAAAACTGCAACTAGGTAATGCTAGAAAATGTGAAACATTAGACGAATTATTAGAAATATCTGATATTGTTACGCTTCATCCTGATGGTAGACTTGATAATGCTAATATAATTGGTGAACATGAGTTTAGTCTTATGAAAGATAAGGTGGTTTTTATAAACCTAAGTCGCGGTCATATTGTTGATATTGAAGCACTTAGCAATAATCTTAAAAATGGTAAAATACTTGGTGCGGCTATTGATGTATTTCCATATGAACCTAAAGATAATCAAGAAGAATTTATTAGTAAATTACGTGGGTTTTCAAACGTGATTTTGACGCCACATATTGGTGGTAGTACTGAAGAAGCACAGTTTAATATTGGGGATTTTGTATCTAAAAGAATAATTAGCTGTATTAATTCTGGAGATACGACACAAAGTGTTAATTTACCAAATATTCAATTACCTGTGTTAAAAAATGCTTACCGTTTAATTCATTTACATAAAAATGTACCAGGTATTTTGGCACAGATCAATCAGGTATTGGCAGAAAACAATATAAATGTGCTTGGGCAATATCTAAAGACCAATGAGCAAATTGGCTATGTAATTACTGATATTAATACTGAATATAATAAAGAGGTAGTTAATGAGTTACAGCGAATTAAATCAACTATTAAATCTAGAGTACTCTACTAAATAATGTATGTTTAGAAAAAATAATTTTGGGCTAATACTCTCAGTAATACTACATATTGTATTATTGTTATTAGTCTTTTTTATTTTCGATAATGATCGTTATGATATGAAAGAGTATGAAAAAACCCAAACTAAAGGTTATACTGTGCAATTAGTTGATGCTCCTAATAATCAAGTTACATCTGGGGCAGTGCAAAAAAGTGCAAATAATGCTGTAGATAGTAACAAAGTTACCAAAAAAGATGTCAATTTCAAAGATAATAGTAATGGAAAATCTAAAGACAAAACATTAAAAACTGCAAACGATCGGTCAAAAGAAGCTAAGCGAATCTTCAAAGCAAAAGGCGGTAAGCATCATCAACCAATACCTAAAGCAGAAAAAAAAATAATGCCTATTAAGGGGCAAAAACAAGATACTAAAATTGATAAAAGGGTTATTGTAGAAGCTTCAGCTCCAATTGTTGATTATAGTAAGAAGGGTTCTGGTGATATAATTGATGCTTCAACCGATGGTGATGGTACTAAGAATGGTATTTTTGATTTGCGGCGTGTAGAATATGGTCAAAAGGTAGCATATGCAATTCGTCAAAATATCGTGCCACCACTTGGGTATAATGGAACTGTACTACCATATAGAGCATATGTGGTTTTGGATGAAAATATGCAATTTGTAAAAATGGAAGTTATTAAATCAACTGGTGATCAACAGTTTGATATCAATATAGCTAAAGCATTACGCGAAACTATTTATCCACCACTCCCATCTGGAGCGGATTGGCGTTATTACCATAATATTGATTTTACGATACATAATAATGATTAATTTTACTCATAGATTTGCACACTTAGGTGAAGATTTTTTTGCTTATGTAGCTCCAACTCCATTACAAAAACCGCACTTAATTCATTTTAATACAAAGTTTGCAAATAAACTAAATCTAGATGCCAATTCAACTGATTGGGCTATGCTTCTTGGTGGGCAAATATCTTTTAAGGAATACCCATCATTAGCTACATTATATGCAGGACATCAGTTCGGTGTATGGGTTCCTCAACTAGGCGACGGACGAGCAATGTTAATTGCAGAACATCTGGATAAACAAGATAATATTTGGGAGCTTCAGACTAAAGGTGGTGGTAAGACACCTTTTTCTCGTGGTGCTGATGGACGTGCGGTATTACGTTCAAGTATCAGGGAATACTTATGTTCTCATGCGATGGCGAGTTTTGGTGTGCCAACAACTAATGTTTTGGCTCTTGTGGGATCAGCAAGTCCTGTAAGGCGTGAAGATATGGAAACAGCTGCAGTAGTTCTTAGGGTAGCGCCAAGCTTTATTCGTTTTGGGAGCTTTGAAGTATTTGCCAGTCGTAATGAAACTGATAAGCTTAAAAAAATATGTAATTATGTTATTGATAGTTTTTATCCTCATTTAAAAAATGATAAACAACCAATTTTAGCTATGTATCATGAAGTGGTAAAAAATACTGCATTAATGATTGCCAAATGGCAGGCTTTGGGCTTTTGTCATGGTGTTATGAATACGGATAATATGTCAATTCTTGGCTTGACAATTGATTATGGGCCTTTTGGTTTTATGGATGAGTATAACCCAAATCATATTTGTAATCATTCTGATTATAATGGTCGTTATGCTTATATCAACCAGCCATATATCGGCAGGTGGAACTTAGCTCGTTTTGGAGAGGCTTTACTTGGTATCTTATCAGAAACAGAGGTGAGTGATACCATAGCTAAGTATAGCGAGTATTTTACTGATTATTATACTCATGAATTTGGTAGTAAGCTTGGGATTTATGATTTTAAACGCAGTGACTTAGAGTTTTTAGATGAATTATTAAATATATTAGCAACCAATAATATTGATTGGACATATTTTTGGCATGAATTTAGCTCTGGGCGTCATTTAGATACTTTAGCATCTAATAGTGTATACAAAATATGGTTAGAGAAGTATAATCTGAGAACTAAAGATCTAGATCAAGCTACAAGTAAGAAATTAATGAAATCTACAAACCCAGCTATTGTTCCTAGAAACTATTTACTACAAAATGCTATTACAAAAGCACAAGCTGGAGACTTTAGTGAAGTAGATAACTTATTTAGAGCTTTATCAAATCCATATGATGATATACCTGAGTTTAGTCATTATCAAGATTTACCACCAGTTGGAGCTGAAGAAATAATAGTATCCTGCTCTTCGTAATTATAAAAAGTATAAAAAATATGAAA
>CANEUJ010000120.1 GCA_947441745.1 Neisseriaceae bacterium
AAAACTATAGATGTAACAATGCCGTATGGAACAGATTTAACAAAGTTGTTAACAGCGACATTTGTAACTAATGGTAAGTATGTTAAAGTAAATGGCTATGTACAAACTAGTGGAGTCACTGAAAATAATTTTTCAAACCCAGTGAATTATTCTGTTGAAGGTTTAGAGAGTCAGTTAGTCCTGTATAAAGTAACAGTAATAATATCAAAACCATTTATAGAATATCCAAAGGGTTGTTTGGGTGCCGCTTGTGAATGTATGCAGGATACAACTACAGGTGATGTGTGGACTAGAACTACAAGTGGAGGCTTCAACAACTATAATGCTTTGATGTCTTCAAATGGTTATGTCAAAAATTTAAACACCACTAAAAAATGTGGGTTTGATGATAATGGATGGAACTTACCAACTTCAAAACAGTTAATTACTATGCAAGGCTATGTGTTATCTATTACAAATGAGGATTTAGTACATGTATGGTTTAATGCTCAAGGTTTTATTGGCATTACTAAAAATGCTCGTTATATAGGGGAATGTGCGAATACTACGACTGACTGCTCAAATCTTTCTGACGATAAGGGTAATGTATGGTTCTTTCGCATATATGACAGACATATTACTAATACTCTCTCGCAGATTTGGGGTGATAGTAATGGTAGGGGTTGGGGGGTTCATTCGGGGCCGATTAATTGACTCTTTTTGTTACTGTCATTTCAATGCGGTGATAGCTATCGGGAGTGTGGCCTAATGCCCATTCTCGATAAAATATTTTACTACTCCACAACTCCTTAACCAATAGGAGAGGATTGTATTAAATTTACAATCCCAACCAAAGTTGGGAACCATGCCCTAATAGTAATTAAGAACTTTTTAACTTTTTTATGATTTAATTAGATAAGCTATTATTAATCTGATTTTATAATAATCTAAAGCACCTCCCAATGTGTCAAAAATTTCTTTGAGTTTAGATTCAGAGGTTACGTTTGGAAATTTTGCACTTAATAATTTGATTTCATCAGGGGTTATAAAATCTTCAAGAGTATCTATTTTGCCAGTGCTATATAAAAATGCTATATGGGAATAGATTGTGCTTATAGTATATCCACGTTGGGTTGCAATTTGTTCAATGGTAAGCCTTGAATTATACAGCTCTAATGTTCTATCATAAGTACTGCCTATGACTTGTTTTTTGCTTACTCGTTCTTTGTATACAACATCTGTGATTGTAGGTATCGGAGGTGCTTTTGATTCTAAAATCAGATCTAAAAATTGTTGGCCGTATTTTTCTAATTTTTTTTGCCCAACACCTGATACTTCTAGCATTTTGTCTAAGGTTCTTGGAAGTTTTTCTGCCATATCTTTAAGAGTTGCATCACTAAATACTATATAAGCAGGAAGCTGTTCAGCATCTGCAATTTGACGCCTAAGTACCCGCAATTTTTCAAATGTTTCTACTGAATAATTGCCTGAGTTTTTACGTTTAACTGATTTGGTATAATTAACTTCATATATTGTTGTCGATAGTTCAACGTCTGGAGCTGGAATACAAACATCGCAGTTGCCACAGTAATTTGCTATTTTCTCACCAAAGTATGACAAGAGTATTCTTCGGCGACAATTAACAGCTTCGGCAAACTTCTGAACCTGTTTGAGTTTTTCTAGGTTTAGTTCGCTTTGATTACCTTCAGTTGCAAACGATCGAAGAATTTTAAGATCCCCATAGCCAAAGTACATAATAGTATCACTAGGAAGTCCATCCCGTCCAGCTCGTCCAATCTCTTGATAATAGCCTTCAATGCTTTTAGGTACATTAAAATGGATCACATAGCGTACATTAGATTTATCAACACCCATCCCAAAGGCGATAGTTGCACATACTACTTGAATTTTATCTTTAATAAATCCTGTTTGGACTCTATCACGCTCAGCTGGGGATAAACCTGCATGATAGCTTGCAGAATTTATTCCATTTAATTGCAATATTTTAGATAATTTATCACAACTATTGCGGCTTAAGCAATAAATTATACCTGTTTCACCATCGCGTTTTTTGATAAAAGAAGTAATTTCGTCAGTTTTTTGTTTTGCTTTCGTATCAAGTTTAACAGAAATGCTCAAATTAGGGCGGTCAAATGATGCAACAAATACTTCTGGATTAGTTAAATGTAATTGTTTAATAATATCCGCTTTCGTTTGGTCATTGGCTGTTGCAGTTAATGCAATAACTGGAATATTTGGAAAATTGGTTTTTAAACTTCTAAGATTGGCATATTCAGGTCTAAACTCATGACCCCAACTAGAAACACAATGAGCCTCATCTATTGCAAATAAGTTAATTGGTAGGCGTTTTAATAAGTGGTCAATTTCTTTAGCCACTCGTTCTGGAGATATATATAGTATCTTAATTTGATTATTGCTACATTTACGAATTATCTCGTTTTGAGTTGCGAAATCAAGGCTACTATTAAGAAATGCTGCATCTATACCATTAGCATTTAAGGTATCAACTTGGTCTTTCATTAGGGAAATTAATGGAGAAATTACTATGCATATTCCAGGCATTATCAACGCTGGTATTTGAAAACAGATTGATTTACCTCCGCCAGTTGGCATTAGCACCAAAGCATCTTTTTTATTTAAAATGGATTCTATTATTTGAGTCTGCATGAGGCGAAAGCTGTCATAGCCAAAATATTGTTTTAGTAAGCTTAAAGCTTGTGTATTCATATTGGGTTATCCTTAATAAAGGTTTTTGTATCTCAATATTTTATCAAATTACAGTATATATGGTAGAATCATATTCTTTGATAATGTTATTAGATAGAGTTTATATGGACATCATTGATAAATTACAACAAGTTTTTGTAGAGCTTAATTCTACCAACACCCATCTTCTGGATGAGATATACACAACAGATATGAAGTTTGAGGATCCCGCACATATAGTTGAAGGACTTGATGATTTTAAAAAATATATCAAGAATCTTTATCAAAATGTTACTAGTTGTACGTTCAATTTTATAAAAATTGAACGTTTTTCTGGTGGGGCGGTCTTAGAATGGAATATGCTAATTAGCCATCCAAGACTAAATAAAGGTATAATATTTACTGTGTCAGGGGTATCTGTAGTTCGATATGATGACAAAATATATTCACATCGCGATTATTTCGATTTAGGTGGTATGCTATATGAACGCTTACCTTTAATTGGTTGTATTATTAAGTTTATAAAAACAAATTTAGGTAAATAAAAATGAATATTTTGATTACTGGCGCAACTTCTGGAATAGGGCTTGGCTTAGCTAAAAGTTATTTAGCGGATGGTCATAAAGTAATTGCAGTTGGGAGAAATGCTAAAACTCTTAATGAGTTATCACTCTTAGGTATCTATACGGTCGAACTTGACTTGGTGGATTTGGAGAAGTCACGTGATAAATTTAAACTTATAGCAAAAGACTTTGAGTACATTGATATTGCAATACTTAACGCAGGTAGTTGCGAATATCTAGACGTTGCAAATTTTGATGCTACTCTTATAAAGCGAGTATTTGATGCTAATATTATTAGTCTAGCCAATAGTATAGAGGGAGTGTTACCTCTTCTTCGTAAATCAAAATCACCTCATTTGATAGGGGTTGCTAGTATGTCACTTTATTTACCATTAAGTCGTGCTGAGGCTTACGGAGCAAGTAAGGTTGCTGCTAATTATATGTTAGAAACTCTAGCAATAGACTTAGCACCCGAAAATATTCTAGTTACGGTAGTTAATCCTGGATTTGTAAAAACCCCATTAACCGCAAAGAATGATTTTCCTATGCCTTTTGCACTAGAAGTAGACACGGCAGTATCTATAATCAAAAAAGGCATTGTGAATAAGAAAATTGAAATACATTTTCCGTATAGATTAACTTTAATTATTAAGTTTCTAAGTATATTACCAAGGGCTTGGTGGCGTGTTTTGGGGCAAAAATTTAAAAAATGAAAATAGCAATTATAGGCAGCGGAATTTCAGGGCTTACAGCAGGATATTATCTAAATAAAAAGCATGATATACAAATATTTGAAAAAGAAGATTATATTGGTGGGCATACCCATACTGTTGATATTGATGATCAAGCGATTGATACTGGTTTTATAGTATTTAATGATAGAACTTATCCTAACTTTAAAGGTTTAATGGATACTCTCGGGGTTTTATATCGACCAACGGAGATGAGTTTTGCAGTTCGAAATGATAATTGGAGTTTGGAGTATAATGGTAATAAC
>CANEUJ010000121.1 GCA_947441745.1 Neisseriaceae bacterium
GATGAACGCTTTTATGAACATGGTGGAATTGATTATATTGGTGTAGTTAGAGCTTTGGGGTTAAATATAATTTCAGGCCGTAAACAATCAGGTGCTAGCACCATAACTATGCAACTAGCACGTAATTTCTTTTTAACTTCACAAAAAACCTATTCTAGAAAATTTAATGAAGTACTCCTATCCTACAAAATGGAAAAATCATTAACTAAAGTGCAAATATTGGAGTTATATATTAATCAAATCTACTTAGGGCAACGCTCTTATGGTTTTGGTGAAGCTGCTTTATCGTATTTTGGTAAACCATTAAATCAACTATCTATTGCTCAATACGCAGTTTTAGCTGGATTACCAAAAGCTCCATCAGCTTATAACCCAGTAGTTAATAAGAGCCGCTCTCATGATAGAGAAATGTATGTACTTGGACGCATGAAAGCTAATGGTATTATCAATGAAAAGCAGTATACCGAAGCCATAAATGAACCCATTGAAGTGTCCAAGGGTACCACTAAAGACGCAACCGATGCTGGCGGTTATGCCGCTGAAATGGTTCGCCAAATGATGTATGATAAATATGGTGATGAGATATATACTAATGGTTTTAAGGTTTATACTACTATTGATAGTAAAATGCAACAATCAGCATATAATTCACTTAGAAATGGTTTACTAAACTATGACACTTCACATGGGTATAAAGGTGCAGAACAACAGCTGAACCTTAAAGATGCTGATAATGACCTAATTACCAATAAAATAATAATGTCATCTTTTGATTCATTATCTGATTTTGGGGATCTGCGTGCTGCTATAGTTACAGACGTAAATAAAGATACTATCAAAGTTAAAATCCGTAATGGCAATCAGATAGAAATTAAAGGCAAAGAGCTTGATTTTGTTCGTAAGTTTATAAACTCAGGTGGGAATAAGCAAATTACTCGTGGATCTGTAATTAGAGTTAGAAATGTTGATGGGAAATGGGTAATTACTCAAATCCCAGGTGTAGAAGGTGCTTTAGTTGCAATTAACCCCAATGATGGAGCTATAAAGACAATAATTGGAGGCTTTGATTTCACTCATAATAACTATAACCATATTACTCAAGCTATAAGACAACCTGGCTCTGGCTTTAAACCTTTTATTTACTCTGCTGCACTTGACAAAGGCTTATCTCCTAATACAATAATCGAAGATAGTGAGATTTGCTTCCCTAGTGGAGGTGATGGCGGTGGTCAGTGGTGTCCAAAAAATGATGATAGCCAATTTTTAGGTTCTATCACTTTGAGACAAGCTCTAACAATGTCAGTTAATATAGTAACCATTAAAATGTTAAACCAAATTAGCCCACAGTATGCGATTGACTATATAACAAAGTTTGGTTTTAATAAATCACAATTCCAACCATATCTAACACTGGCTCTTGGTGCAAGCGAAGTTACCCCTATGCAAATGGCACAGGCTTATGCTGTATTTGCTAATGGTGGCTATCTGGTAACACCATATTTAATTAAAACTATAAGCGATAATAAAGGTAATGTAATTGCTAAAACTGATTCTATAGATATACACCACAATCCACCCGTAATTGATCCTAGAAATGCTTTTATTATGAATAGCATTTTACAAGACGTAGCTCGTTATGGCACTGGTGCAAGGTCTTATCGTGAATTAAAACGTAATGATATAGCTGGTAAAACTGGTACTACCAATGATGCTAAGGATGTATGGTTTAATGGTTATACACCAAATTTACTAGCTATTGTTTGGGTAGGATACGACCAACCTAAAAGCTTAGGATCACATGAATTTGGTGCTACCTTAGCACTACCAATTTGGATAGACTTCATGCGTCAAGCTCTAAATGGTGTGCCTGAAACATCTCTACCAATGCCTCAAGGGATAAAGGTACTCCACAATACGACATGGAAAGGCAATGATGAATATGAATATAATGCTTCCACACCAATTAGTGAAGCAACACCATCTTCAGAGTCTTCAGATGCAGTGACCATGCCAGAGCCTAGTCATAAAGAAGAAGCACAAATAACACATATATATTCAATTGAAAGTGCAGCAATAGTATCAGAATCACCAAATAAAAACTTAGTTGCACCGCATTTTCCTGAATCAACAACACACGAATCATCAGCAATTGATGATCTTATTCAACATATTGATAATTAAGGAGTTAAAATGAAACATTACCCTCACCCTATACTAGCTAAAGAAGGATGGCCATTTATTATTATTAGTGTATTCATGACAATTTTAGTTTGGTATCTAGGTTGTTTTTGGATAGCATTACCATTTATACTAATATCTATTTTTATAATTCAATTTTTTAGAGATCCTAAACGTGATATTCCAAGTGAAGCGAATGCTGTTCTTGCTCCTGCTGATGGTCGCGTTATTTGTATAGAAAAATCTCATGATGAGTATCAAAATATTGAAGCTTTAAAAATCAGTATATTTATGAATGTATTTAATGTACATTCCAATCGTTCACCAGTTGATGGTGAGGTAACATTTCTACGCTATAACCCAGGAAAATTTGTTAATGCTGATTTTGATAAAGCATCCACTGAGAATGAAAGAAACGGTATTGTTATAAAGCTTGCTAACGGGCAAAGTATTAGCGTTGTTCAAGTAGCTGGGCTTATTGCACGTCGGATTTTATGCTATACTAATGTAGGTAAGATTTTATCTCGTGGAGAGCGTTATGGGTTTATTCGTTTTGGTTCTAGAGTAGATGTATATCTACCACTTGATACTAAAGTATTGGTTAGTATTGGACAAAAGGTATCGGCAAGTGATACAATAATTGCTAAACTAGAAGTGTAGTAATTATGGAATTTAATAACCCAAGAGCCAAAGGATCCCCAATATATTTACTTCCAAGTATGTTTACTTTGGGAGCTATGTTTTGTGGATTTTATGCTATTATTCAGTCAATATCATCTAACTTTGAGGCAGCTGGTATTGCTATATTTTTCTCAATGATTTTAGATAGTATTGATGGTCGTGTTGCACGTCTGACTCATACTTCATCTCCATTTGGTGCTGAACTAGACAGTCTCGCTGATATGGTTAGCTTTGGAGTTGCTCCTGCAGTGATTGCCTTTAACTGGCAACTACATAATTTTGGTAAAATTGGATGGTTAGTTGCTTTTATTTATTGTGCCTGTGCTGGACTTAGGTTAGCTAGGTTTAACACTATGCTAAATGCTACAGATAAGCGTTATTTTATTGGTTTACCATCACCTGCGGCTGGAGCTTTGGTAGTAGGTTTTATCTATATTTGTGCTACGTATCATTTTAGTGGAATGTTTTTCACGATTACAGGTATATTAATAACCCTTATAGCTGCATTATCTATGGTTAGTAATATAAAATTTTATAGTTTCAAAGAGCTTAACGTACGCCATAAAGGACGCTTTCGGGTATTATTAATATTCTTACTAATATTAACCTTACTTATAGTATACCCTGATTTTGTTATCTATGGATTTTTCTTATTTTATGCTTTAATTAGCTATTTCAATTATATTTTCAAAATCGGCTATGGACAAAAGTCATCTATGTCAGATACCATACAAAAAGTCACCGATGATATAATGTATAATGAGTCTTAAAAAAAGATGGGTATTAAACCCATCTTCTATGACGTTAGCTCCAAGATACTCAATAATCATTGGCTTTCACGAACCACGAGGATACGAGTAGATTTACTGCTGGTTCTGGTGTTATAACTGACAACGCCACTGGTCGTATTCATGGTCCACGAGATAGCAGAATCGCGCGAAAGGCTGGTCCAATAATTTGCCGCAAGAACACTGAAATTATTAGCGTTCAGCCAAGTGGCGAAGTTAGTGTTCTTAGAATAACCATTATTAGTCGCATAAGTACCTATAGTACCCCAGTTACCCCCTAAGTTTACAACATAAGGAGCAGGATTAGTAGGATCTGTGATAGTACCTAAATGCCAATCGCTATAACCACAATGACTTGCTGTGTTAAATGCATTTAGAGATTCTCCATTAGTACCTGA
>CANEUJ010000122.1 GCA_947441745.1 Neisseriaceae bacterium
GGGATGACGAAAAAAGTTGCTGGGATGACGAAAAAAATGCTGGGATGACGAAAAAAATGCTGGGATGATGAAAGGTTCTGGGATGACGAAAAGTGCTGGGATAACTAATCAATAGTATGTTTTTGTCGAAGATGACTTTTTTCTTGTCATCCCAAACATGAACTATTTGCTGTTCCAATACGAGTTTGGGATCCATACTTTTGTTCTAGCTTTATAATAATTTTGTTTGGGCGAGAATATGTCAAAAGATTTGAAAATTGTTTTTGCGGGTACGCCAGAAATTGCAAGTAGTGTATTATCTACTCTTTTAGAGCAGGATTTTAAGATTGATTTGGTACTAACTAAAGTAGATCGCCCAAGTGGACGGGGGCAGAAAATTACTATGTCCAAAGTAAAAGAATTGGCAATTAGACATAATATTCAAGTAGTACAGCCAATATCTTTTAAAAGTGATACTTTGGTAATAGATACTATTCGTAAACTTAAGCCTGATGTATTAATAGTTGTTGCCTATGGTCTTATTATTCCACAAGAGCTTCTTAGTGTACCTAAATATGGCTGTGTTAATATCCATGTATCATTATTGCCAAAATACCGTGGAGCTGCCCCAATCCAAAGAGCTATCTTAGAAGGTGATAAAACTACTGGAGTTACTATCATGCAGATGGATAGTGGTCTTGATACTGGAGATATATTACTTCAAGAAGAGATAGAGATTTGTAATACTGATAATTCAGGTATGTTACATGATAAATTAGCTATGTTAGGTGGCAAAATGATTATTCAGTATCTAAATAATATTGATGATATTATTAGAATACCTCAAAATAGTAGTAATGTAACCTATGCTCATAAGATAGAAAAATCAGAGGCGTTGCTTAACTGGGGTTTTAATGCAGAGGTATTGGATAGAAATATTAGAGGTTATAACCCACACCCTGGTTGTTTCACTCACCTAGATGGGAAATTAATCAAAATATGGCAGGCAGAAGTAACTAATATAAGTAGTCACAAAACAGAAGGTACAATAATTAAAAGTGACAAAAATGGTATAGCTGTTACTTGTGGGTGTGGAAGTGTGATTTTAATAAAAGAATTGCAGGATTCTGGAAAACTTCGGCAACCTGTAACCCAGTATATTCAAGGACATGCTGATTTGGTGGGTAAAATATTTGGTGTTTAAAAGCATAATGTATTATAATAACGTTACATATATTAAATTTTTAAAGTCATAGCATAAGTAATAAGGATTCCTAATATGAAAATAGTTTTTACAAGTGGTGTATCTGTATTTAAAAAAGCTATGTTAGTTTTGGTATTTTTTGTATCAACTGAGGCGTTTGCAGAGCGTATGTTTAAGGTTTGCTATCATAACTTATCGTCAACTCCTGTTGAATATATTAATGATGGTGTTAGCCATAAGTGGAAAAGTCGTGGTGAATTAGTTGGTACTGGAGCCGTTGCTGCTAAAGCAACTAAATGCTTTAAAGGTATCAAAGATGAGACTATATTTTCTACTGACTATATCACATTTACCTTGGGTAAAGATGATGGAAGTCAAAATTATACACGTTTTGTTGGTATAGTTGATGGTGCAATGACTAAGCCTTATATATTTGCCCAAGATGCTGTAGATAACAATACTGGTAAATTAGCTGATAATGTCAACATGGGTAAAGATTCGTATGAGTTACATATCTTCATTAAAAATGATGGTAGCTTTATATATTCTAATAGTAAAGATTTTAATGAAACTGATGCGTATATAACGCCGCGTAAGTTTAAATAATTATGTTAATTAAAAGAATTTTAATATTATCTGGTTTATCTTGGGTTATGAGTGGCTGTGCTGTGGTTGCAGTTGGTGCTGTTGCAGGAGTTGCAGGTACTACAGCAGTTGTTGCTACAGATCCAAGAACAACAGGTGCGGTATTTGAAGATAATACTATAGAGGTAAAGCTAAAACATCAATATTCAGGATATGCTAATTCTAATATCTATGTTAATAGCTATAATGGTAACGTATTAATCACAGGTCAAATACCTGATGCTAACACTCGTGAAAGTGCTCTCTTTGCTGCCAAGGTAACGCCTGGGGTAAAACAAATCTATGACTATTTAGAAATTAGATTACCACAATCATTTACGGGAACTACTACTGATTCATATACTACAACACAGGTACGAGCTAAGATATTAAAACTTAAAGATATCGATAGTAATAGTGTAAAAGTTGTAACAACTAATGATATAGTATACCTTTTAGGTATCGTGACAGAAGCTCAAGCTAGTCAGGTTAGTAGTGAAGCTTCAAGTATAGGTGGAGTAAAAAAAGTTATTACATTATTTCAGTATGTTACATCTAAATAGCTGATACTTGTGCAATCTCAAAAGTATCAATGTTGATAGCCGTTAATTTACGTCCCCAGACACATCCAGTGTCTAGGGAAATAAATTCCTCACTATGAAAAAACCCAAGTGCTGCCCAATGACCAAATAAGATTTTCTTATCAATTGATGGGTGCTTATCTACTTTGAACCAAGGAGTTAGATTGCTTGGATGGTTAAATACCTCACCTTTAAACTTATAATCAATAGCATGTGTTTTTGTGTCAATAAATCTCATTCTAGTTGAAGCATTTATCATAAAACGCATTTGTTTGATTTTACTTAGATCTTTAGCCCATATATGAGGTTTATTACCATAGATATTTTGTATAAATTGATCATAGGTATCAGATTTTAGATTATCAGATATTAAATTATTAAGCTTAGTTATTTTATCAAGGCTCAAATCAGGATGCAATCCAGCATGAACAAGAATATATTCAGAATCTTGAAATACAAGTGGACAGTTGCGTAAATATCCAGTTAGTAAATTACTATCTGTAGCAGTTAAGATATCACTTATGGTATCATCAGATACAGCTTCAATTATTTTGGCATACCTAGCTAATAAATATATATCATGATTGCCTAGAGTGCATACGATACTATCTTGATGCTTATATACATAGCGTAATACTTCTAGTGAATTTGGGCCACGATTGACCAAGTCACCCACTAAATATAGTGTGTCTTTACCTGGTATAAAACCTATTTTTGATAATAACTCCATAAACTCACTGTAACAGCCTTGGATATCACCAATTGCAAACTTTGACATATAAACTTACCTAATATATTCTCTACTTAATACTCAATCTTCGCGTACAATTATGTTCTTAATAAATTATTTTAACATATAAAGCTAAAAAAATTAAATCTCTCTGGAATTTTTGAAAAATCATATGCAAAATTTACTCGATAAACTAAATACAGAACAAGATGAAGCTGTACGCTATATTGATGGGCCACTATTAGTTATCGCTGGAGCAGGTAGCGGTAAAACGCGTGTTATTACTCAGAAAATAGCTTATTTAATAACCAAATGTGGCTATGCAGCCAAAAATATTACTGCGATAACATTTACCAATAAAGCGGCAAGAGAGATGGAAGAACGTGCTAATCTTGCCATCCAAGGGCATGATAATAAAGGTTTAACTATCACTACATTTCATTCCTTAGGACTTAAGATATTGAAACAAGAAGCTAATATACTTGGGTATAAAACTAATTTTTCGATTTTGGATAGCTATGATTGTAGTAAGATCATAAGCGATAATCTTAAAACTACCGATAAAGCATTGGTACGAGAATTACAAACGCAGATTTCTTTATGGAAAAATTCATTTATCACTCCAGAGTATCTCCTAAGTATAGCTAAAGATGATGTGGAACAAACTAGAGCTTTAGTTTATCAGCAGTATCAAGATACTTTAAAAACTTATCAGGCTGTAGATTTTGATGATTTAATTGTATTACCAATTCATTTATTTGAAAATAATATGGAAGTGCTATATAAATGGCAACAAAAAATCCAATACCTCTTA
>CANEUJ010000123.1 GCA_947441745.1 Neisseriaceae bacterium
TCTAAGTGTCAAATCAGATACGGAACAAGCTATGATGTTATCATTACTAGAAGTATTTTGGGCATTAGCTTCAGTTGTTGGTATGTGGATAATGGCACATTTTATGCAAACTAGCAACTGGCTATATTTCTCTTGGGTATTTGCCGTGTTTGGAGTACTTACTATTATACTTTGGAAATTTACACCACTTGATGAAAGAGTTCTTCGTAAAGCAAAAAATGTGAGGGTTAAACAACAACTAAAAGATATAGCTCATATTTGTAATAATCGTTACTTGGTGGCTGTTATTCTAGTCTCATTTTGTGCTTCAATGGTCGAGATGGGGTTAGGTGCTTGGCTTCCTGGTTTTTATAAACAGGCTTTATCATTAACTGATTTTTTAAGTGTAAAAATTGCGAGTTTCGCATTAATAGCAACTTTATTTGGTCGCTTAGCTGTAGTTGGATTATTGAAATTTGTAACTTGGGGTAGAGCTTTATTTATATATTATTCTTTGGGGCTTTTAGTATTATTATACGCTTTATTTAGTACTAAAGTTAGCCATATAGCGATTACTAAGTTAAGTGATGTACCATTTAGTGCAATTATGCTATCACTATTTGCATTCTTTTTAGCTCCAGGTACACCATTACTTAATTCTGCAATTTTAACGAGAACTGCAAAAGAAAAACATGTATTATTAATGACAGTATTAACCATTATTTTTGCACTAGCTTCAAGTATTGGGGCACGTCTTATTGGTCAGTTAATTGATTATTTTGGAGTAATAAATGGGTTTAAAATGGCAACAATAATTCCGTTATTGCTTTTGGTGGTCTTTATTTTACCGTATGAGAAATTTATTCATAAAGCCCAAATTAAGTAATAATTTTTATTAGGTAATAAGATAAATGCAAGAATTTAATTGGAAAATAGGTCGTCCTGTACAAAAAAACTTTGTATCACCTGCGGTTGAAAGAGTTATTAGTGAGGCTGAAGCTAAGATTCCTAATAAAGAGCTATATAAATTATTCTCAAGAGCATTCCCAAATACCCTAGATACTACTGTAAAATACACTATAAACTCTGAAGGTAATCATGATACTTACGTAATTACGGGTGATATTGATGCTATGTGGTTACGCGATTCTACTGCTCAAGTGTGGCCATATTTAACCCTTATGAAAGAAGACCAAAGTTTAAAAAATCTAATTGCGGGAGTAATAAATCGTCAAGCACATTATATTCGTATTGATCCATATGCTAATGCTTTTAATCATGGTAACGATGGCTCAATATGGGAAAGAGATAATACCAAAATGAAGCCAGAACTTCATGAGCGTAAATGGGAAATTGATTCATTATGCTATCACGTAAGACTTGCTTATGAATATTGGAAGCTTACCCAAGATAGAGGTATTTTTACTAATGAATGGCTAAACACGGCAACTTTAATCTATAAAACTTTCAAAAATCAGCAATTAAAAGATGGTAAATACCACTATACATTTCAAAGAAATACTCTTGTTGCAACCGATACTTTAGCTGATCATGGTCTTGGAAACCCTATAAATCCTGTTGGGTTAATAGCTTCAGCCTTTAGACCGTCTGATGATGCAACAGTATTGCCATTTTTAATTCCTTCTAATTTTTTTGCGATAGATACTCTTAATAAAATCGCTGAAATATTACGCTTACATTATAATGCTGCGACTTTAGCACGTAATTGTATTAAAATTACTCTTGAAATTAAACATGCACTTAATGAATATGCAACTGCAGTACATAAAAAACATGGCAAAATTTTATGCTATGAGGTTGATGGTTTTGGTAGCCATTTGTTTATGGATGATGCTAATGTGCCAAGTTTGATTTCGTTACCATATCTTGAATGTATTGATATTAAAAATAAAATTTATCAAAATACGCGGGAATTTGTATTATCTAATGATAATCCTTGGTATTTCACTGGTAAGTCTATTACAGGAGTTGGTAGTATTCATACAGGACGAAATAGGGTATGGCCAATTGCGTTAATTATGCAAGGTCTCACAGCCCAAACGAATCTTGAAGTTGATGATTGTCTAGATATGTTACTAAACTCCCATGACGGTAGTTATTTTATACATGAAGCTATTGATAAAGATAACCAATCAAATTACTCCAGACCTTGGTTTGCTTGGGCAAACAGCTTATTTGCTGAATTAGTTATTAAACGTTACAAATTAATCTAGAGGGGTTTGCACTTTTTCTATAATTCATTTGCAAAGTGTACGGTAGTTTCTTTTTTAATCCAATCAATAAATAACTTAATTAAGCCATTATAAGTAACTGGTAAATGGTATAAATAAATTGGTACTAATGATGAACCTGGTTCGATATCTACTAATTGTAATTCACCATTTTCAACTTCTTTTTCAACTAAAAAATTTGGCGTCCAAATTAACCCTATTCCCAAAACAGCCGCAGGTACTAAAGAAACTCCAGCGAGTAAAGTATAGTTGCCACTTACTTTTACTTTTGTATCATTGGCAAACACCCATTCGTTAGTAGGTGTAACTACCAAGTTAATTAAGCAGTTATGCTTCTTTAAATCTTCAGTAGTTTTTGGTATGCCATATTGTTTTAAATATTCTGGAGCGGCAAAAACACTTTTTTTAATTTGTAGTAGTCGGTGGCGTACCAGTTGATGAGTATTTATTTTAGTCTCACTAATTACTATATCCATAGCTTTATCGTATAGCTGAAACGGAGATTGATCATTAGTAATAATTAAATTAACTTTGGGGTGTTTTTGTAAAAATCTTGCAATTAAGAATAAAATTTTACCAACTTGAGCAAAACCTGGGATAGCTATTTTAATATCACCTTGAGGTTCAGCGGAAATATTATGAACAATATTGTATGCATTTTTAATTTTATCCAGTATATTTATTGCTTCATTCAAATATATATTGCCTGCTGGTGTTAGACAGAGTTGACGAGTGGTTCTAGTAAATAAAACAACACCTAATTCAGACTCTAAGTTTTGAATTTGTTTTGTGACAACGGAAGTTGACAAATACAACTTACGTGCCGCTTGTGTAAAACTTTCACATTCAGCGACCGCAACAAAACTTTTTAAACAGGATACTGTATCTATCGCCATATTACCACCTGAAATATATATAATGATATCATATAAAACCATTCTTAATACAAAATAATTTAAAATTTATTATGATTTAATTAATATCATACTTATTTTATATCGGGTTCAAAAAATTATTTAATGCATATGTCATTTAAGCACATACCATCAAGTATTTAATAGCCCCTAGAATGGTAGGCAAAAACTTTAGGGAATATCTTATTTTTTATGAAGTAAAATAGTGTTAGAGAATTTTTATTGAATAGATGTTAGAGTACACCCTGCATTAGCAGGGCGTGTGTATGCAAGTTATATTACCACTTGACGATTTTCATAGTATTAGTGCCACCAACTTGATGAATATGATTACCTGTAGTAAGTAATACAGTATCTCCAGTTTTTATTAACCCAGATTTAATAAGAGTATCTTTAGCA
>CANEUJ010000124.1 GCA_947441745.1 Neisseriaceae bacterium
GGTTTTATAGTCCGACATTAATGAGGTTTATTAATGCGGATACCATAAATGTAGCTAATCTATATAACTTTGGTAATGGAGATCCTATTGACAATCTAGATCCAAGTGGACATATTCCAGCATGGGCTGATTACTTAGCTAATTCCGTAGCAATTGCTATTGGTATTGGAGCTATGATGTGGTCAGGTGGGGCGTCACTGGCTGCTTTGGGTCTAATAGAAGGTGGGGCAGCCAGTGCTGCAGGTGAGGTAGCTATTTCAGGTGAAGCTGCTAGTGAAGTAACTACAGCATCTGCATCGGCTGCTTCAAGTGCAAGTAATGCAAGTGCGGTAGCTACTCGAAGTGTAGCTAATATTGCAGATTTTTCGGAACCTGTGAGTAATGAAATTGACTCATCGATTGCAGCAAGTAGAAGATATGCTAAATTAGGTAAACTAGGTGGGGCTTTAGGAGCTATATCAGGAGTTGCTGGAATAGCGTCTAAAGCGTATAACTGCACAATGTGTAGCAATATTTCGATTATTGCTGGAATTGGAGGGGTAGTAGTTGATCTTCCATCAGTATTTTTTGCGGCATCATCATTTATCATTAGAAGTAGAGCTGCAAGAGGAATTGTTGATTTGTTAGAAGAAGCAATCCATGAGCCTAACTATGATAATGTCCAAAATTTTTCTGCTGCGGCTCGTCGTAGAGGGTGGAATATTGGTGAGATTAATACTGATGCAGATGCTGTTAGTCGAGATTATTATAATGATACTGAGCATGGTTACGCTATTCCAACTCAAGAGTGGGGGTATGCAAGACGAAATCCTGCAATTGAATTTTATCGAACAGGTGCTAATATGCTTAGGGGGCGGAATTTTCCAGAGATATATAGATTTTAAGTATTAGTAATAATGTTTTTTATCCAGAAGCGATTAGGGTGAAGTGCGATACGAATTGATTCACTAACATGAAACTCAGTGCTCTCAATATAATTAGCTATTATTTCACTACAAAGTGGAGCAAATAAAAACCCCTTAGAGCCAAACCCAGCATTTACATATAAGCCAGGTAAATAGGGACAGCTACTAGTTAGTTTGTGATTTTTATCTTTAGATAGTAGGGAATAGACAAAATTAAATTTGTCATAATCAGCTATCGGGCCAACTAGTGGTAGGTGATCTAGGCTATGCATTCTTATATTAGCATCTCCGGTAACATTTTTTAGGTCGATTTTATAATCAACCACGTATTTGGCAATCTTTGATATGTTTTCTAAATGTTCACCATCAGTTACTTCCAAATTAGAGATATCATTATTAAAAGTAGCTCCGATTGTGTAGGAATCACCTAGATTTGGTGTAATGTAGCCATTACCACAGATAATTGTTTTTAGCCCTATATTCCCCTTAACGATAGTTGTTTGACCACGAGTTTTATTTAATGGTAAATTCTTGGTATAAGTGAACTCTTTTAGGTTATAAGAGTTACAAAGTACTAAATGATAGCTACTATCAATAATACCATTTTGAGTTGCAATTTGCCATTTATCAGTATAATCTATATTAGTTATCAAACTATTACATACTGTTTTTATCTTAGGATGATTGGTAAGGTAATTAATCAAAGCTTTTGGATTCAACCAAAGCCCAGATGGGTAATATATAGCACGCTCTATATCTAATTTGATTCCAGCAATTTTGTTAATTTGTTCTTTGTTAATTGGGTAATAAAAATCCACAGGGTAGTTATTTCGCAGTAATTGTCTAAGCTGGTAATCAGTATCGATTGCTTCAATTATTCCACAGATGCCATAGTTATCTTTGGGTAAGCATTTAATTAAATCATGGCTATATTGATACCCTTGTATGGTTAGTTCCAAATCGGGGCAAGGGTTGCCACCAAAATGTCCATAGAGTATAGCTTGATAATTACCACTTGCCTCCATTGCAAGAGCTGGGTTTTTCTCATAAATGGTAACATTATATCCGCGATTTGCTAGGCTATAAGCGGTTGTTGCACCACTTATTCCACCACCAATCACGATGACTTTTTTATCAGCGTTAATGTTAGTATCTCGCCTATACCAGGGTCTAGTATATGGTTTTTGTATGTGATTATCAGATTTATTATTCATGTTTAATTATTTTCTATTAGCATAACTTTTTTCTCGTTGCTTGTGTACTTTTACTTTGCTAAGATTTTAACATTTATTTTGATCCTGCTGTGTTTAATGCCTAACATTTTTGAATTTAACTATATTGTAAAAATGCATGTATAATAATGCTATGCTAACAAAGGATTATACACAAAATGGAAGAACTTATACAACAATATAAAACTGCATTTGCTAAATTTAAAAATATAGAGTTTATCCCTGAAAGTCATACTTACTTAATTGATAAAAAAATAGCTCAATCAGTGACTACAATTCTTAAACAATATGTTAAACCATTTGAACGTGATTATTGGGCAAGTAAAAAAGCTGATGACTTGGGTGTTTCTGTTGAAGAAATACTTCATAAATGGGAGTATAATGCTAAGTTTTCGCAAATAAAAGGTACTTTGGTGCATCAGTTTCTAGAGTGTAGCCTAAACAATCAAAGCTTTGAGTACCCAGAGGAGCTTATAGTAAATGAGTTTGGTTTTGACCCAATCCAAACTCCATTTAATAGTATTATAGAAATTGCCAAACAGTTTCTGTCTGACATAAATAATAAAATGTATCCTGTAGCTTCAGAGTTGATTATCGGTCATAGTGAGTATTTAGTTGGTGGAACTATAGATCAATTATTTTATAATAAAAAAAGTGGCGATTTAGAGATCTGGGATTGGAAAACTAATAAAGAAATCAAAACTACTTCACGATATTCTCATTTATCCCCATTAGATCATATTCCAGATACTGAGTTAGATCATTATTCATTACAACTATCATTGTATAAGTACATAGTAGAGTCTAGCACAGGTTTACAGTTGGGAAACTCATATATAGTATGGCTTAATGAAAACTCTAATAAATATCAAATTTATAAAACACATGATTATAAGTCTGAAGCTGAAATTATATTAAAAAACGTAAAAAAACAAAAAATAAAATGTAATATGATATAATAATAAATAAGATAGGTTTTATTAGGTAATAAATAAGATATATCTTTTAGGTGTATATATTGAGCATATGTTAGTGCGAATATAAATCCACGCATATGCAAAAATATATATGTATATTATTTTGTTGTGATATAATCACCCCCGTAGATAAAGTTGATTTAATTCTGTTTGGTCTATAAGTTATGTAAAAAATAACTTTGATTACGTTGCCAAGCAGGCAGTCTTGGTAATCTCTTGAACAATTGTTTCTAATAAATATATATTTAAAAGGTAGCTTAAAATGAAACACGATATAAAAAATAAATCCCTCAACGGTAGGGTTGTAAGTTTGCTGTTATCAGCAATAATTAC
>CANEUJ010000125.1 GCA_947441745.1 Neisseriaceae bacterium
ACAACCATAATTCATTGGATGGATATCATATGAAGATAAATCTTGCATTTGGTGGTAGTCCGTTCAAAGGTAAAGTAGATACAAAGTTGCAAACTGCTACTTTTACGATCAAATCCTTTAAAATCTGGAATATTAGTGAATCAGACCCTGAACCAACACCGCCTCCTGAAGAAAAAAGGCCAGTTAGAGTTTGTAATAGTTATACTACCAAACCTATATGGTATGGACTTTTTAGCTCTGATCTTGGAATGTGGAAGAAATCCACTTTAGTTCCTCCCAATACCTGTGATATTACTAATGTGGGTAAAGATTATGGGGTAGCACAAAGGGTATATATTTTTGATAAGGATCAACCCGATATTAGTGGGTTACCAGATCCAAATACTACAGGGTTTCAATTGCTTGAATATACATTTAGATATGCTAATGATAAAGTAGGTAATCCATATGGGGTAAATTATGATTATTCAGCAGTTGATACGATTTATACTGGTTTACCTGTTGCTATGGAAGTAACTGATGGTGGGGCAACAAACTTTGGATATGGTTATACAGGAAACTATATGACTGATGAGCATGATGCCGTTTTGGATCCTCGTCTAAGTAAGGATTTTAACAGTGTTTGGAGTTCTTATGCATCAAGTGATATATCAAAAAACATCTATAATTTTCCAGGCGGTGCTAATTTTATAAATCAAAGTTTATCAGATCCAAATGTTAAGAATTTAGTAACTAGGTGGGCACAATGGTTCGGAGGTGTTGATGGGGTTCCTGCTTATAGCTGCAACACAGATCCTAACCCAATTAGATGCAATATGTTCCAAGCTTATGTACAAGATGTAGTTAGATCAGCTGGTTATAATCATTACGATACATTAGAAGATTTTCATACTACTGTAAAAAACATTATTGGATGGACTTACGGTGATAAAAACCCAGATCAAAAAAATGAATGGATTAATTTTTTAGCAAAGGGTACTCCTGATTCTGAAGATGCTTATCCTGATTATAGTTCTATGTATTGTCTTAATCCCTATACAACTTTTATTCATAAAGTATTACAGATGAATGTATATTCATTTTCTGTAGATGATTCAGAAGGAGATCCTGATACGGGAGCATTAAAAGATAATAGTGGAGTTACAATTGATGTAGGTGGAACATCGTTTTTGGCAGTAAAATGTCAATACAATAAAGCTCGTTCTTGTAAGGCTCCATAATTAACTGTATCAAGTACAGCTAACTTTAAATGGGCATAAATAAATATTTATGCCCATTTTTTATCATTTATATTCTATATACTACAACTTTTCTGATAAAATATCTATATATATAAAATACTATCAAGCAAGGCTTTAAAAGTAATGCAGATTTTTTTTGAACATCACCAATATATAATGTATGTTTTTCTTATACTTATGGGATGTTTAGCTGGGTTTATTGATGCTATAGCTGGAGGTGGTGGGCTAATTAGTATACCAGCTCTTACTTTTACTGGAATGCCTATTTCATTAGTTCTTGGTACTAATAAACTTCAAAGTTCTATTGGTACGAGTTTGGCAGTATATCAATATCACAAAAATGGTTTAATAAACTTCATGACAGTGTATCGTGGGCTAGTAATGGGCTTTATTGGTGCTGTTTGTGGGGCAGTATTAGTCAATTATGTATCCAATCAATTTATGCACTATGTGGTTCCATTTTTATTGGTTGCTGTTTTTATCTTTAATCTATTTAATAAATCATCAGGATTAATTACGGGTAAGAAAAGATTAAATGAGCCGATTTTCTTTTCTATATTTGGTTTTATATTGGGCTTTTATGATGCTTTTTTTGGTCCAGGTACTGGTAATTTTTGGATTATACTAATTATATTTTTTTTAGGGTATAGCTTTTTAAATGCTTCAGGTTATGCAAAAGTTTTAAATTTAAAAAGTAATTTATTTTCTCTGGCTATATTTCTATATTATGGCAATGTTAATTTCGAAATTGGATTACTAATGGCATTAGGGCAATTAGGGGGTAATTATCTTGGATCCAAAATGGTTATTTTAAAAGGTTCTAAATTAATTAGACCATTTTTTATGACTGTAGTTGCGATTAATATTATGTTTTTATTTTATCAATTGTTTTAGAAACACTATGAATCTCATAAATAAAAAACTTCTATTATTTTTATTAGCTAATTTAATTATAGTAGGTATATCTGCAATGGACATATATATATCATCATTACCTAAAATGGTTACTGAGTTTCATAGTAAAGCAGATATACTTAATACAACTATTTCAGCCTATACCTTTGGTCTTGCATTTGGGGTGCTATTTGTAGGTGATTTTAGTAATAAGTATGGTCGAAGAGTAATATTATTAATTGGCGTACTTGCTTTCACTATTAGTTCATTTATTATCATCTTTTCTACAGATATTAAACTTATTATTTGTTTAAGATTTTTGCAATCTCTGGGGTGTTCTACTTTTGTCATAGTTTCACGCATGATTTTAAAAGATGTAATGAATGAAAAAGAACAAATAAATGCTAATGGTATTTTATTGCTAAGTATGATTATATCTCCAGCCATAGCTCCGATAATTGGTGCCTATATTGGACATTATCTTGGTTGGCGCTATTGCTTTTTATTAAGCTCAAGTCTCGGGTTACTTATGTTTATTAGCATATATAAACTACTTCCAGAAACTAATCATAACAAATCCAGCAAATTAACTAGCATTAAAGACTATCTGAACATTTATAAAGGCTTATTATCAAATTCAAGTTTTATGAGTTTAACTTTTATATATAGTGTAACTATAAGTTCATTTTATGCTTTTATTGGTATATCTAGTTATTTATATATTAATTCTTGGCATGTTACTCCAATACGTTACTCATATATATTTTTTCTAGTATCTTTCGCTTATTTTTTAGGTAATTGGATAATGCGTGTGCTTAATAGTATTGGAAAAAGTGTTTCGTTATTAATAGGTTTGGGGGTGTATTCAGCTAGTTTTGGTGTTATTGTTATCATACTATCTGATTTAGTTCTGAATGGAGAAGCTTTAATTATAATGGTAAGTTTAAGTCTTTTTTTAATTAGAACTGGTAATGCTATTTTAATCCCTCCTACGCAAATTAGAATTATGAGTCATTTTAAAAATCATAGTGCACAAGCTCTTGGGTTTAATATGTGTATTATGTATATTGTAACTAGTTTAGTAATATATAATGTTACAAAACTGCCTTATTCTCCTATGGCAAATTTAATTATTTTTACTGCTATACCTATGTTATTTAGTTTTATAGTTTATAGACTCTACCATGATAAGTTATAAATTATAATGATAGTATTATCAATCAGTAATATAAATATTTTTTAGAAAGTTTAACTCGAATG
>CANEUJ010000126.1 GCA_947441745.1 Neisseriaceae bacterium
ACCAATGAATATCCATTAGAATGAAATCCGCTACTTGCAAGTCCAATAATTACATCCCCATTACATAAGCGGCTACCATCAATAATATGATCTTTTTCTACCGCTCCAACTGCAAACCCAGCCAAATCATATTCACCATCTTGGTACATACTTGGCATTTCAGCAGTTTCACCGCCAATTAGACTACACATGGACTCTTCACAGCCTTGAGCAATACCGCGAACTACAGCACCAGCAGTTTCAATATCTAATTTACCGCAAGCGAAATAATCAAGAAAAAACAATGGCTCAGCCCCTTGAACCAAAATATCATTAACTGACATTGCAACTAAATCTATCCCAATGGTATCGTGTTTATCAAGTAAAAAAGCAAGCTTTAACTTTGTTCCAACACCATCAGTACCTGATACTAATACTGGATTATTATATTTACGCCCTAGTTCAAACATTGCTCCAAAGCCACCAATTCCTGCCAATACTTCTGACCTCATAGTCCTTCTTGCAAATGGTTTAATTCTTTCAACCAGCTCATCTCCAGCATTTATATCTACACCAGCATCTTTATATGTAATAGAAGTCTTCATTAACTAACCTTAAAAATAGTATAATTACGTATTAATAATTTGTAACCCAATTAGGAAAAACAATGCAAAATAATTTTAATATTAAACCAATAATCAGCCTGTGTCTAGCAGTTCTGGCAATATTTGGTGTAATTCTTGTTTTAGGTAAAATATTAATTCCATTTATCGTAGCCCTAATTTTAACTTATATAGTCAATCCACTTGTAGAAAAAATTAATTTAAAGTTTAAAATTCGCCGATCGATTATTAGTTTTATCATTTCATTTACCGTATTTATAGTGTTTTTAAGCATCCCACTAATTATGATTCCAACGCTTATTATGCAATTAAAATCAATTATAATTAGCACCCCGAGTTTGATAAACATGTTTAATACCAAAGTATTAGGGTATATAAACTTAAAATACGGGACTAATTTCACAGTAGAATTTGCAAATATTAAAGCTTTATTGTTAAGTGATTTTGTTAATATATACAATAATGTAAATGTATTTTCACCATTAGCCAAAAATAGTTTTATTATTATAGAAATAATAATTTATATTATACTCATACCATTTATTATGTTTTACTCTATTAACAACTGGCATCAATTAATTAAATTTTTTGATAGCCTAATCCCAAGAAGCTATGTAGAGAGCATACATAATATCCTTAATGACATTGATACTATCCTTGCAGCTTATTTACGTGGACAAATAAGTGTCATGATTATTATGGCAATATATTATGCTACTATACTTGATATTATCGGGCTACATTCGGGTATTGCGGTTGGTGCACTAACTGGCTTTCTAGTATTCATACCATATTTAGGAATTCTAACTGGACTATTGATATCTCTATCTATTGGCTTTGCTGGATTTGACGGTATACAACAAATTTATGGTATCTTAATCACCTTTGCCGTTGGTCATGTTTTGGAAGGTGGCTTAGTAACTCCATTTTTGGTTGGTGGTAAGATTGGGCTTAATCCTATTATGATTATTTTTGCTTTAATGGTATTCGGACAAATTTTTGGCTTTGTTGGCGTACTTTTAGCGTTACCTCTATCTACAATTGCTATTGTATTACTAAGAAATGCTAGGTTATATTATTCTAAAACTAAGTTTTATAGCGAATAAGTAAGATATCCATGCAACCTCAATTATTAGACTTATTTGGTAGTAATCCTACTTTTAGTAATTTCATATCACTAAATAACCAAAAAATAATTAATTTATTAAGTAATTATAGTAGTAGTTTTAGCCATATCATTGGTGCTCCACATAGTGGCAAAACTCATTTACTAAAGGCTTGGGTACATAGTGCACCTAATACTGCTATATTTATTGATAATACCTTAGAAATTAATTTACGTGAAATTATTAATGACTATAAATACATTGCTATAGACAATATAGAATACTTAGATAATAATAAACAAATTGAGCTATTTGATTTATTTAATCAAATTAAACTAAACAATCTAAACAATCAACTCCTAACAAGTAGTAGAATACAACTTAATAGCAATATTCGCGAGGACTTAAAAACGCGTATCTTATCAGGCATTAATCTAAACCTTAAAGCACTAAATGATGATGAGCTAATAGATGCCATTGGAATATTTACTAAAGAAGAAGGTATAACTCTTGCTCATAGTGAAACAATATATCTGATAAACCACTACACTCGTAATATCGGAGTGTTAATTACAACGATTCATAAAATCGCCAACTCTGCCGTCGAACAAAATAGGAATATTACCATCCCTTTCATCAAACAAGTCTTAGGTTAGGACGTAAGTAAATGGATAAAAAATTACATTTATTGACTTATTTGCTGGAATTGGTGGATTTCACCAAGCTTTATCAGAGTTTTATACAAAATGTGTATTTGCTTCTGAAATTGATCAACATGCATGTAATACATATCTTCAAAATTATGGAATTATTCCCCATGGAGATATAACAAAAATCAGTGAGTCAATTCTATTATTAGAAAACGTGAAAAATCTAGTAAATCATAATAATAGATTAACATTAAAAACTATTTTAGATACATTGCACAATTTAAACTATACTGTATCCTATGAAATTTTAAATGCCAGCAACTACCAACTACCACAAAATCGTGAACGCGTATACTTTGTTTGCTTTCGCAATGATATGAATATACATAACTTTGAGTTTCCCAAACATATAAACAAAAAACTGCTATCAAGTTAGGTGTAAATGAAAATAGGATTACTGAAGCAATAAAATATAAAAAATCCGATATTCAAATTCGTATAGTAATTTTAATTAATGATGTCCAACCCCCTTGGAACTAATCGAATATACCTAATCAATTTGTACCACATTATAACCTAATATTTATGCATAAAAATTACGAGATGAAAATCACTATTATTAGTATATGATTACGCTTCTTTATTGCAACATATATTAATTTTTAAGAGGGTTTAAACACATGAATATTAGAACATTAATTAATCGACTAACTATACTTTCATTATTAGCCTACTTATCAGGTTGCAACTCAACTGCTGGTAATCATGCTAACGGTAGCTCCTCAGGTAAAATCGAATCCCGCAATATATCAGCCTCCCAAATAGCATCAGATGATGCCAATACATCTTACCAGGGCTCTCAAGCATATAATAGCTCTCTTTATAGTGGTGAAGATGTCAATGGGCAAACAGGTACTTTGAGCCTTGCTCGAAGTTTAATATCTAGTCCTGGCATTAGCAAAGGTATTGATCTTAACTTAAATCTAGTGTATTCTAGCTCAGGTGCTAAAACCGTGGGAGCTTTGGGCTTG
>CANEUJ010000127.1 GCA_947441745.1 Neisseriaceae bacterium
ACAATATATGCGAACTATGTATATTAAGTATGGATACCAAGAGGTTAAAACTCCACAGATTGTGGATAGAAGCTTATGGGAAAAATCTGGGCATTGGGAGAAATTCCGTGAAGATATGTTTAGTTTGGAGACTAATGACAAGCAATATGCAGTAAAACCAATGAACTGCCCATGTCATGTACAGGTTTTTAAACAAGGTTTAACTAGTTATCGCGAACTTCCAATTCGTTTGGCTGAGTTTGGGTCATGTCATAGAAATGAAGCTTCAGGTGCACTTCATGGAATAATGCGTACGCGAAACTTTACTCAAGATGATGGGCATATATTTTGTACTGAAGATCAAATCCAAGCGGAAGTTATGCTATTTATCGATATGTTATTTGAGGTTTATGGTAGATTTGAATTAACTGATATTACAGTAAAATTGTCAACTAGGCCAGAAAAGCGTATTGGTGCAGAAGAAGTGTGGGATAAGGCTGAGAAATCTTTAGCTGATGCCCTAAATGCTAAGGGACTAGCTTTTGAAATAATGGCTGGTGAAGGTGCATTTTATGGCCCTAAAATTGAATTTGAAGTAAAAGATTGTATTGGTAGATCTTGGACCACTGGTTCGGTACAATTAGACTTTTCTATGCCAGATAGACTTGAAGCTTCATATATAGCAGAAGACGGCTCTAAAAAAATACCAGTTATGTTGCATCGTGCTATATGTGGCAGTTTAGAGCGTTTTATGGGTATATTGATTGAACATCATGCTGGAGATTTACCTTTGTGGTTAGCTCCGTTTCAGATGACAGTACTAAATATCTCTGAAAAACAAAGAGAATATGCACAGTCATTACAAAAGCAATTAATTGCAAATGGTTTTAGATGTAATATTGATTTAAGTAATGAAAAAATTGGGTATAAAATTCGTGAAAACACGTTACAAAAAATACCCTATTTGATAATTATTGGTGATAAAGAAGTAGAAAATGCTACAATTACTGTTAGACGTCGTGATGGTAGTGATTTAGGTAGTATGTCTGTAGATACATTTATTCAGTCTTTGGGTGAATAAATAGTAGATGCTACTTTGATATCAATTATTTTAAATTTAATAGGAGAGTGCTATAAGTACTGAAAAACAACCGCGGATCAATGATTCGATTATATCATCAACAGTTCGAGTGATTATTGATGATACTAGTGAACAATTAGGTGTAATTAGTCTGACAGAGGCGCTACAAAGAGCTGCTGACTTAGGCGTAGATTTGGTTGAGATTTCGCCAAATGCCAATCCTCCGGTATGTAAAATAATGGATTTTGGAAAATTTAAATATCGTGAGCAAAAAAAAGCTCATGAAATGAAAATGAAACAAAAACAAGTCCAAATTAAAGAGATTAAACTAAGGCCTGTTACTGATGATCATGATTATCAGATTAAACTAAAAAATGTGAGAAGATTTTTAGAGGATGGCGATAAGGTTAAATTTATTGTTCAATTCCGTGGTCGTGAAATGGCACATCAAGAGTTAGGTCTGCGTTATCTTGAGCGTGCAGAACAGGATTTAATTGAAGAGTCAGTTATTGAACAAAAACCGAAGATTGAAGGTCGTAATGCAATTATGGTTATCGCTGCTAAGAAAAAACCTGGCAAGTAATTATGAGTGCTTCGTCATCTAAGCGTAGGATTTGATCCATACTCTAATAAAGTAATTAGGGGATGGATCCCAAACTCTTATTGAAACAGCAAAAAGTTTTTGTTTGGGATGACATTAGAAAATTAAGACAGCAATATATTTGTGTTTTTTTCGTCTGTCATCCTTGACTTACGGATTCTGCTGTTTGAGTGTGAATCGAGGATCCATGCCCCACAAGTGTAAGGGGTGATTATTATACAATAGGTGGTTTATGAAAATTAGTAGTTTTACTATAAAATCTGTTAATTCAGACATTATTGTTTATTTCTGCTCTTCTTTATTTGTTATTCCTGTATTGTTTGCAGTTTTTTTTAATAATTCATCAGTTAGAAATCTTGATTATATTCTAGTTGCATTCTTCCTATTTTATGCTTATATCAATAAATTATTCACAATAATTGATACTATAGTATTTTCTAAAAAAGCACTAATGGTATTTTATATATTAGCATTATTTGCTTTCGTATACTCTCAGTTATCCCAATATTACTCTTTTAATATTAACGAAATTGATCATAGCATATTTAGTACCATGATGCAAGAAACCATTCGTGGTAATATTGGATTTGCAACAAGTGTTGATTATTATCATTTTGCAACCCATCAAAATTATATTTTGTGTCTATTGTTGCCAATATATGCACTATTTCCTTATACTCAGACACTGTTAATTATGATTGCTTTAGCTATGTGGTTATCTGGAATATTTGTATGGTTGATTTGTAAAAAACTGAATTTAAATGACTTATTTTCTTTATTATTTGTAGTATATTTTTATATTTCACCCCACAATGCTACCCAAGATGGGTTTATGCCAGAATTGTTTTATCCCCTAGCCGTTTTTATGCTGTATCATGCTTATCTAAAAAGAGGGTGGTTATATTTTATTGTTTCAATAGTATTGTTTTTGTCAATAAAAGAAGATGCTCCTTTATATCTTCTAGGTTTTAGTGCTTATCTATTTATAAAAAAAGATTTTTGGTTGGCAATAATAACCATATTACTGAGTATTGCAGTGATATATATAAATTTGCAAATAGTACAGCCGTATTTTATGCTAAAAAGTCATATGACTCAAATTAGTACTCTTGATCATTGGGCAATGTGGGGTAGTACTAAAGAGGAAATAATACACTCATATCTTACGCAACCAATAAACATTTTAAGTTATTCTTTTAATAAAAGCTCAGGTTTTTGGTGGTTATATTCTCCAGTTTTATTTATACCATTATTAAATCCAATGATTTTACTAATGAGTATTTTGCCACTTATTTTATTTCTGAGTTGTGGGCCAAGTATACAAGGACATATATTGCTAAATTATTACCCAATAGCACTAAATGCGTTAATTATTATCGGGTTAGTAATATTTTGTGCAGAAAAGTTTGCTAAAAACCATTCAAAAAAATTAATTACTTTATGGGGGATGTTGCTAATAATGCTAACTACTCCATTGTGGGGTGGAACTGAGCTACATTTCTTTCATATTAATACAAAAGAAAATAAGGACTTTAATCAACTCTATGCAAAATTACAAAATGACTATTATGGTAAAAATATTTGTGCATGTGGCAATGTTTATCCACATATGTTAGTTCACGAAGTTAACTTAATTCGTTATCTAGGAGTTGTTATAAATTTACCATATGATCAATTTCTCAAA
>CANEUJ010000128.1 GCA_947441745.1 Neisseriaceae bacterium
AGACTTCTATGCTTGGACTAGGGAGCAGGCTAACTTAATTGAAACGAAAAGTTTGAATAAGTTAGATTTAATCCATTTACAACAGGAATTGCAAATAATGGGTGCAAGTGAAAAAAGAGAATTAGCGAGTAGATTAGAGGTTTTACTAATGGATTTACTTAAGTGGAAGTATCAGCCAGATTTGAAATGTAATAGCTGGAAATATACTATTGAAGAACAACGAGATCAATTAAAATATCATTTGGAAGATAATCCAAGTCTAGGTAGTCCAGAATATCTAGATGTTATATTTAAACGAGCATTTAATTCAGCAACACGAGATGCTGCAAAAGAAACTGGGCTATCTAAATCATTTTTTCCAGAGACTTGTGAATGGACTTTTGCTCAAATTCTAGATAACGAATTTTACCCAAACTAATTAATGCAATTAAAACAAATATATAACAAAATAACAAATTCCATACCGGGGTTTCGAGTGCGGGATAGTCAACTTCTGATGATAAATGCTATTTCTGAATGTTTTGATAAAGCAAATCCTGAACTAAAAGATGGTAGTAATATATGTTTGATAGAAGCTCCAACTGGTACTGGAAAAAGTCTGGCATATATATTGTCAGGGATAGTCTCAGCCCAAAAACTATATAAAAAGCTTATCATTGCTACCGCAACTAAAACTCTACAAAGCCAATTAGTCGAAAAAGATATCCCATTACTCCAAAAGCATAGTGGAGTAAAATTTAGCTATGGTTTAGCTAAAGGTAGGGGTAATTATTTATGCCCATATCAGCTTGAACTATCAATTCAAGACAATATTGGTGATATGTTTACTGATAATAAACAAAGCCAAGAGCAACTACTCGAAATAAAAAATAATTTTAATAAAAAGCATTGGGATGGTGATTTAGATATTTCCCCCATTCAAATAGACCATAAACTAAAGCAGAGTATTACAACAGATAAAGAACGTTGTTTGTCCTACTCTTGTCCGTTTAATCAAAAAGATGAATCTACCTGTCCATTTTATCTAAACCGTGAAAAACTAAAGACTTGTGATGTTATTGTTACAAATCATAGCTTATTACTATCTGATATTACTATAGGTAGCGGTAGTGTTTTACCTTTTAAACCCGCTGATTATTTTTTATGCGTAGATGAGGGACATAATCTATCAGATAATGCGATTTCTAGTTTTAGTAAAAGTTTTGAATTAAAACACGCTATTGGCAATTGTAATAATTTATCAAAATTAATTTATAATCAACAAGGCAATCATTATCTAATAACTGATACTGCTAAATGTGATGAAATGTATGAGCAAACTAGTAATCTAATAATTATGTTAGATGAAATGCAGCAGTTATTGACCCAAAATATTCATCTATTTAAAGATAATCAATTGATTTTAAATGATTATCTAAACCCAGTGCTTGGGACTGAGTTTCGTGATCGTTTTGTTAATATTACTTATATAGCTGGTGAATTATACGCAAATGTAGTAGATGTAGTAGATGGTATTAAGGAACAACTACGGGCAAATCAAGATAATTTATTGGAGGCTAATCTTAACAAACTAGGATTTTATCTAACGGTAGTTGAAACAGTTATGCAAACCTGTCAGTATATTATTAACCAAGATGACTCACGTTATAACGCTAATGCCAAATGGATAGATTTTAAATCAATACGTGGTCATGAGGATTTTGTACTTAATGCTCGTCCAACTCATATTGGCAATTTACTATTAAATAAACTTTGGAATAAAGTACATGGTGCATTAATAGCTTCCGCAACTCTTGCTGTTGGTGAAGACTTTAGGTATTACTTACATAAATTAGGGTTAAATTTATTACCTAAAGTAGCGACATTTAAACTCCCTACGAGTTTTATTTATGAAAAACAAGCACAAATTGTAGTGCCAAGGTTTAAATATTCACCAGAATACACTACACGTGATGAATTTACTAATGAACTTAGCCAATATTTACTGAAAACTTTAAATTATAATGATGGTTATGGTACTTTAGTTTTGTTTTTTAATCGCAATCAATTAATTGAAACGCATAAAATGCTACCAAAGGGAATGCATAAAAACATCCTACTTCAAACTGACTATATGAGTACCCAAAGACTACTAGATGAACATAAACAAAAAATTAACGCAGGTACTCCAAGTATTATATTTGGGTTAAACTCATTTGCAGAAGGGGTTGATTTACCTTCTTTATATTGTATACATGTAATAATTACTAAACTTCCCTTTGAAACCCATAAGAATCCACAAAGTATGGTAGAAGAGTATTGGATAAAGTACGAAAAAGGTAATTATTTCTTTGAAGTGTCGATGCCAGAGACCTGTATTCGCCTTATTCAGGCTGCTGGGAGACTTATACGAGATGAGAGTGATTATGGGCAATTAAGCATATGTGATAATCGCTTAGTTACTAAAAATTATGGTAATATTCTTTTAGATTCATTACCAAGATTTAATCGTAAATATAATAGTGAGTTTATAAATGAATCTTTTGCTAAAATATCGGCTGAGGTTATATAGATGGGTCAAGTAAGAATAATTGGTGGCATCCACCGTAGTAGAATTTTGAAATTTAAGGATGGAGTTAATGGCTTACGCCCAACTCCTGATAGAGTTCGGGAAACACTATTTAATTGGCTAGGGCAGGACTTAACTGGAAAAACTTGTCTTGATTTATTTGCTGGTTCTGGTGCTCTAGGTTTTGAAGCTCTATCTCGTAATGCTAAATGGGTAACTTTGGTTGAAAAGGATATTGCGGTGGTAAAAGATTTACGCCGTAATCAAGAAGTATTAGCAATGAGTAATATAGAGATTACTAATAGTAATGGTATAAATTATCTGGAGCGACTACCTAAAGGCTTTGATGTAATATTTCTAGATCCGCCATACCAGAGTGAATTATTATCAAAAAGCCTAGATATTATTAGTAAGACTGATGTGCTAACCAATAATGGGGTAATATATATTGAGTATCAAACTCGTCCTAATTTGGATGGCTATGATATAATTAAAGAGTCAAAAGCTGGTAATGTCGGCTATATGCTAATAACACCAATTAGGAAATAAAATGTCACTATTAATTACTGAAGAGTGTATAAACTGCGATGTGTGTGAACCAGAATGTCCCAATCAAGCTATTTATCAGGGGGCTGAGATATATGAGATTAACCCTGATTTATGTACTGAATGCGTTGGACATTTTGATGAGCCACAGTGTCAAATTGTGTGTCCAGTAGCATGTATTGATGTAGACAGCTCCAAACCTGAGACGCAACCG
>CANEUJ010000129.1 GCA_947441745.1 Neisseriaceae bacterium
ACAACCTTAATTTTCCACAAATAATGATTTATCTGAACCAAGATGCCAAACAAAACGATGTATCTAAACTTGAGGCTACTATAAATCATTTTAATCAAAAAATAATTAAAAACTACCAATTTGTAAGTAAAGAACAAGGTCTTAGTGAGCTACAAAATGATGCTCAATTAAAACTTATAACATCTGACATACTAGAAAGTAATACCAATCCCTTACCCGATATTCTTGTCGTAAATACCAATAGCTCAAACACAAAACTGCTTGACCAACTAACTAAACGTATTAGTAATCTGCCTATGGTAGACAATATACAGATTGATACTAGTTATGCAAATAAAATCGATGATCTAATAAACTTTGTTAAAAAAATCGCAACTTTCTTACAAATAGTATTTGTAATCATGTTTGTGCTAGTATTATATAATATGATACGTCTACAAATGTTATTGTGTAAAGACGAGATCGCTGTTTCACGCCTAATTGGTGCTTCAGACAGTTTCATTATGAGGCCTCTTGCATATTATGCAATTTTACAAGTAACAATTGCTTGTGGGATAGCTTATGTACTTGTTAATTTATTTATTAACTTCATAAATGGATTATTTAACCAATTAAACTCTTTATTTGGGCATACTTTTTTACTCTCAAATTTGAGTAGCATTGAGTTAATACAAATGCTATGTATATTAATAATATTCACTATCTTTGCAGTTTTTCTTGCTGTAAGATGGGTTTTTAAAAATAGTTATGCCCAATAAATGTTTAAACTTAGCGATTTTGATTATGTGTTACCTGAAGAATTAATTGCAAGTAGCCCGCCTAAAAACCGAGGTGATAGTAGGTTACTAGTTGCAGCCAATGCAAATTTACTTGATCTTAAATTTAATCAAATAATTGATTTTATTAATCCCAATGATATAATAATATTTAATGACTCCAAAGTGATTAAAGCACGCTTATTTGGTAATAAAATTAGCGGTGGAAAAATTGAAATTCTCATCGAACGAATTTTACCCAATCAAGAAGTAATAGCCTTTATCGGTTCTAACAAAACTATTTCTATCGGTATGATAGTTAATCTTCCCAATGAAATATCCGTACAGGTAATTAAAAAAATGGATGGTTTATTCAAATTAAGCCCTATTAGTCCAGTTAACTGGCTAGAATATCTAGATAAATATGGTCATGTACCATTACCACCTTATATCAAAAGAACCGATGATAAAAGTGATGAGATCCGCTATCAAACAGTATATGCCAAAAACAAAGGTTCAGTTGCGTCTCCTACTGCAGGGTTGCATTTCACCGAAGAGCTATTAGAGAAAATAAAAAACAAAGGTGCTACAATAGCTTATATAACTTTACATGTTGGCTCTGGAACTTTCAAACCTGTTAGTACTGAAGATATATCTAAGCATAAAATGCATAGTGAAATTTATTCTATTGACGAAAACACACTTAAATTAATAAAACAAGCTAAGCTTAATGGTGGTAGCATTATTGCTGTAGGTACTACTAGTGTTCGTACATTAGAAACAATTGCTAAGAATAATTTTACTGCTCTAACTGGAGAAACTGATATTTTTATCACTCCTGGATATAAATTTCAGTTAGTTGACAAAATGATTACTAATTTTCATTTACCAAAATCAACTCTAATGATGTTAGTTTCAGCATTTGCTGGATTTGAGACTATAAAAAAAGTATACTCACATGCTGTAAAAAACAAATATCGTTTTTTTAGTTATGGGGACGCGTGTATTTTCATGAAACAAGGTGAAGAGAATGAATAATAAAACCACTGATTTTGGCTTTACCAAAGTCGAAGAGAACCAAAAAGCTTCAATGGTAGCTGATGTATTTCATAGTGTAGCTAAAAACTATGACATAATGAATGATGTTATGTCTATGGGATTACACCGCTTATGGAAAAAATTTACATTTTTTACTAGTGATATCAAATCAGGGGATAAGGTACTTGATATTGCAGGTGGTACTGGGGATATGACTCTAGGGTTTAAACAACTAGTTGGTGATACTGGTACTGTATGGCATACTGATATTAATTCTTCCATGCTAAAAGTCGGGCGGAATCGCTTATTTGACAAGGGAATCATTACCCCTCAGTGTTTATGTGATGCAGAAAAACTCCCCTTTCCTGACAATTATTTTAATGCAGTATGTGTCTCATTTGGACTTAGAAATATGACCCATAAAGATACCGCCCTAACTGAGATGCATAGAGTTTTAAAACCGGGTGGTGTATTATTGGTACTAGAATTTTCTAAAGTAATAAAACCATTGGAAAAAATTTATGATTTATATTCATTCAAGTTTTTACCATTTATGGGTAAATTAATTGCCAAAGACCCTGATAGTTATATGTATCTTGCAGAATCAATCAGAATGCACCCTGATCAAGAAGCACTTAAACAAATAATGCTAGATTCTGGGTTTGAAAAAGTTAATTATCACAATCTAACTTTTGGTGTTACTGCATTACATAAGGGGTATAAAACTTGACCAAAACTATACTGGTGCTTTTAAATAAAGCTTTAACATCAAACGAAGGTAGTCAGCATTTATTGGCACAACATTATAATAAAAGCTTTCGTATACTATTTCCTGTATTCAGTATTTCAGCTATTATTGAAAAAAATGGGAGTTTAAGTATACATGAGCAATATGAAGTCGATAGTATAATAAAAATTCCATTATCTAGCCTAAACTACTTAATTAATCAAGATAAACTTGCCATTATCAAACAAATTGAGATTAGTGGCGATAAGAATTTTGGATTATTTCTACTTGAGCTTTTGTCTAAATTGAATTGGAATATCATCGATCATGATAAAATACTGGGAAGTAAAATTCTTGTAAAATTTTTCATTAAACTAAATAAACAATTGCAGTTAGTAGTAACTAATGCAACACATTCAATTACTGAGTATTTACTTTATGAGACTGAAGACTTGGTTACTCAGTATGAAATGAATGATTTTTGCAAAGAAGTTGATGAATTAAATAATCGTGCAGACATACTTAAAGCACGCATTAATTTATTGTTAAACGCTTAAAAGAAAATTAAAGTAAGAGTATGGAGTATATTATCCTCATACTTCAATGATGAATAACGGTGCTGTTTCGTATGATTGCACGTCATCCCAAACAAGAACTTTTTGCTGTTTCGTATGATTGCACGTCATCCCAAACAAGAACATTTTGCTGTTTCGTATGATTGCACGTCATCCCAAACAAGAACATTTTGCTGTTTCGTAATGAGTTTGGGAACCA
>CANEUJ010000130.1 GCA_947441745.1 Neisseriaceae bacterium
TGATCGTAAAAACTTCTTTCGTCCCAAATTCTACGCCCTAATTTTAGATATTTTAAAGTTTAACAAACTCTGTAAATCAGGTGATTATGATAAGAGTCTTACTTTGTCTCAATTCCTAAAAGCTCAAAATTTTAGTAAATGGTTTTGTGATGGGTATATATTACCTATGGGTTCAGCCATTTGGTCGATGGGGCTTAATGAAATGCTTGATTTTCCTTTAGAGTTTTTTGTGAAGTTTTTTCATAATCATGGTCTTTTGGATATTAATAATCGTCCACAATGGTATACTATTAATGGTGGATCAAGAAATTATATCCCTAAACTAACGGCTTCTTTTAAGGACAAAATTTTACTAAATACTCCTGTTGCAAAAGTTGCACGTATAGACCAAGGAGTAGAAGTAGAGCTTCATGATGGAAGAGTTGAGTTTTTTGATGAGGTTATATTCGCTTGTCATTCAGATGAAGCACTAAAACTACTTTTAGATCCAACTGATAAAGAAAAAGAAATCTTAGGGGCGATTAAGTATTCTAAGAATGAAGTGGTTTTACATACTGACATTAGTTTATTACCAAAACGACCGTTAGCTTATGCTAGTTGGAATTATCTGATGACTAATTCGAGTCAAAATATGTCAACGCTTACTTACAATATGAATATCTTGCAAGGATTAAATTGTTCAAAAACATATTGCGTCACCTTAAATTCGACTAATTTAATTAACCCAGACAAGATTTTAGCTAGTTTTAATTACTCACATCCTGTTTATTCTAAAGAATCCGTAATAGCCCAACAACGCTTTAGTGAGATTTCGGGCATTAGTAAAACGCATTTTTGTGGTGCTTACTGGGCAAATGGGTTTCATGAGGATGGTGTAACTAGTGCTCTTAGAGTTTCAAATAGGATAAATGGTGTATAAGCATTCTTTATGTATTGGTAGTGTTTGGCATAAACGCTATAGCCCTAAAGTGCATGAGTTTAGTTATAAACTTAATAGTTGGCTAATTAATTTACAATATTTACACGAACTAAACACTAAATCAAGATTAGTTAATATGGCAAAAAAAGCTTTATATCGCTTTAAATCTCAAAACTACCTTCGTGATTTTAGTGGTGAGTTGAATACTAAAATTAGAATGCAATTTATAAATCTTGGGGTTCATCTAAATGGAAATGAAGAGTTTTATCTACTTGGGCAACTAAGTAATCTCGGTTTATATTTTAGTCCCTTAAATTTATATTTTTGCTATCAAGGTAGTACTTGTTGTTATATAATGGCAGAAGTATCAAATACTCCTTGGAATGAGCGATATTACTATTTACTTGATATGAGTAAAACAGATATCATTAGCAGTAAGAATTTTCATGTATCACCGTTTTTTGGTTTAAATCAAGAGTACAAGTGGAGTTTTGAATTTGCCAAAGATGGCTTACAGTTTAGTATTGATACTTATGAAGATGGTAAAAAGGTTTTTAGTGCTGGTTATCGAGGCTTTTTTAGCCTGTTATCAAATCCTAAAATAAGCCATAAAATAAAAGCTACTCCATTTACAGTATACAAGATAGTGTTCGGAATTTATTTTGAGGCATTACGGATATGGTTAAAAAGAATTCCATATGTTCCTTACACAAAACGTTAAATTTTTTAAATTATAGGTGAAAAATGCTTGATCGACTAATACAAAAACGGTTATTAAAATCATTAAATAAGACTCAATATGGAAGTTTAACTATTGAATTGCCTGATGGTGCCGTTTTTTGCTTTAAAGGCAAAGATGCTGGGCTTGATGCAGATATAAAATTATTTGACTTAAGAGTTGTAGCCAACTTGAGTATCAAGGGTGATGTAGGTTTTGCTGAAGATTACCGTAATGGTTATTGGACTACTAATGATTTAGAGAAATTAATCAGTTTTGGGTTTCAAAATGATAAATTATTTCAGCATTATGGTAATGGTGGGGTGATATTTAAGCAATTCTCAAAAATACTTTATTTGACCAAAAGAAATAACCTAAAGGGTAGCAAGAAAAACATTCAGGCTCATTATGATTTGGGTAACGATTTTTATAAGTTATGGCTTGACCCTAGTATGACTTATTCTTCAGCGATGTTTACTTACCCAGAGCAATGTCTAACTGAAGCTCAGCATCAAAAGTATGATAGATTAATTTCAAAATTTACTAAGCCTAATGCTTCTGTTTTGGAGGTGGGGTGTGGTTGGGGCGGATTTGCCGAACGTGCAATTGATAAAGGGCATAGTGTAAAATGTATCACTTTATCTAATGAACAGGCAAACTATGCTAAAAATCGTTTACTTGATGCAAATGCACAAATAGTTATTGAGGATTATAGAAAGCAAAGCGGTAAGTACGATTATATAGTATCTATTGAGATGTTAGAGGCTGTTGGGAAGAAGTTTTGGCCAGTATATTTCAATAAGCTAAAAGAACTACTAAAACCAGGTGGTAAGATTTTACTACAAACTATTACAATAGCAGATGACATGTTCCAGCAATATACTAAAAATGCTGATATGATACGTACATTTATTTTTCCTGGTGGGATGCTACCTAGCGAACGAGAGTTAAATAGGCAGTTTAAAAATACTGGCTTAGTATGTAATGATATATATCGTTTCGGGCAGGATTATGCTCTAACACTTCGTCATTGGCTAAAAGCATTTGATAATGCATATAAAGAAGTAAAATCATTAGGCTTTGATGATGGATTTATTCGCTTATGGAGATTTTATCTAGCAGCTTGTAGTGCGGGTTTTGATGCTGGTAGAATTAATGTTGTACAGATGGAAATAACCAACGCCTAAAATCTCTGTTATGTAATCCAAATAGCCCCACCCAATCGCATGCCCTTGCTCTAAATATGTAATTAGAGCATGGATTCCAAATTCGTGACGAGACAGCAACTATATATGTCATCCCATCGTAGGATGGGATCCATGCCCTTGCTCTAAATATGTAATTAGAGCATGGATTCCAAATTCGTGACGAGACAGCAACTATATAGGTCATCCCATCGTAGGATGGGATCCATGTCCTTGCTCTAAATATGTAATTAGAGCATGGATTCCAAATTCGTGACGAGACAGCAACTATATAGGTCATCCCATCGTAGGATGGGATCCATGCCCTTGCTCTAAATATGTAATTAGAGCATGGATTCCAAATTCGTGACGAGACAGCAACTATATATGTCATCCCATCGTAGGATGGGATCCATGCCCTTGCTCTAA
>CANEUJ010000131.1 GCA_947441745.1 Neisseriaceae bacterium
TCACCATAAAAATTCTCAGCTGCAACAATCTTTATAGAAGTAGCATTAGCAAGTCCAATCGATAGAATAGCTAAACCACATGCCAAACTTTTTTTTAACATAATAATCCTTTTTCTTTAAAAAATAAAATACATAAGAGTGTTACATTGTAACATAAATTGATAGTGGTGGAATAAAAATTTCAAAAATAATAAATTGATAGTGCAATAAGTTTTATAATAGCGTTATGATAAATTTTTTAATAAAGTTCTTATGCATAATATATTTCAAGCTATTCTCAATTATTGCACTGAAGAGTCAATACCTTTAACTGAGCAACAGTCTTTGGTTCTTAGGATAATATGCGAACATAAAGAGGCACTTGCAGCACATCAAATTTTAGATGATTTGAAATTAAATAATGCCAAAGCTAATCGTATGACGATACATCGAGCCTTGGAGTACTTAACTAATATGCAAATAATCCATAAAATCTCATTTAATAATACCTATGTTGCGTGTACTCATTTAGCAGAACATAAATGTCAATTATTGGTATGTATAAAATGCGGCAAAAAAATAGAGTTTAGTTCTAGTGAAGTATTTGACGCTCTAAAGCTATCTAGTGAAAAACAAGGGTTTCATATTAAAACCCCAATAGAAATTATGGGGATTTGTGAAAAATGTAGGGAATAAATTTAGTTTTGTTCGCACATTGCTTTGGCTTGTTCCATCACCAAATCGACTGCGATTTTACTTTTATCAGGTGGGTATCCATATTTGAATAATAAGCGACGAATGACTAAACGCATTTTAGCTTGTACACTTTCTCTTATCCACCAGTCGACACTCATTTCGTTTTTAATAGCTCTAGTTAATTCTACAGCAATTAAACGTAGAGTCTCATCACCCAATACTTCCTTGGCAGATTCATTATCAGCCAATGCATCATAAAATGCAATTTCATCTGAGCTAAGACCGCTATTAATACCATGAGTTAGTTCATCATTAATTTTTTTGGCTAGTTCTATTAATTCCAAAATAACTTGTGTGGTTTCAATAGTTCGATTTTGATATTTTTTTAATGAACTGTCAAGTCGCTCTGAAAATCTTTTGGCTTGAATAATATTTTTTTTGGAGAATGATTTTACTTTGCCTGCAAGTAGTTTATTTAAGAGTTCAACTGCTAGATTTTTTTGTGGAATATTGCGAACTTCTTCTAGAAATTCATCAGATAATATAGCTATATTTTGTCTATCTAGTCCAACTGCACCCAATATATCAACTACTTCATTTGAAATTATTGATTTTGAGATTAATTGATTAATTTGTCCGTCTAGCTGAGCAACGGTTTTCTTTTTGTTATCTTCAGGGATAATCTTAATAATTCCAGCTTTTACTGCTTTATGAAATCCAACTTCGAGATTGTGGGTTTCTGTCGCCTCATTAGTTGCACATAATGAGTATGCTTTTGATAATTCAGTTACTAGATTAATATAATCTTTTTTTCGCTCTTCGCGTAATCCAATAATAAAATCAATCGCTCCAACAATTGCTTGCATTCGTTCGCTCGCTTTAGTTGATAAGTATTTGGAATAATCATAACCATGCAATAATTCATGAATTAAATCAAGCTTTTCAAGCATTAGTTCAGCTGCTATTTTAGGATCGACTCCAGCAGTTTTTCGGTCATTTTCTGTGAAGTTATTTAACGCTTGTTTTAGGTTTTCTGCAATACCGATATAGTCAACAATTAGCCCACCGTGTTTATCTTTGAATACGCGATTAACCCGAGCTATTGCTTGCATTAGATTATGTCCACTCATTGGCTTATCAATATACATGGTATTCATACTTGGAACATCAAAACCAGTTAGCCACATATCTCTGACAATTACAATTTTTAATTCGTCATTATTATCTTTCATTCGTGTAGCCAGATCTTTGCGATCTTTTTTGGTACCAATGAATTTTTGCCAGCTTGGAGCATCTGCTGAACTACCTGTCATAACTACCTTAATGACACCTTTTTTAAGGTCATCACTATGCCAGCTTGGGCGAAGGGCTATAATTGCATTATATAGATCAATAGCAATGCGTCTAGACATTGCTACTATCATGGCTTTACCAGTTGTAGCTTCTTGTGCGGCTTGACGTTTTTCAAAATGTTCTACGATGTCATTAGCGACCAATTTTATGCGGTTTTCAGAACCAACTATTGCTTCAAGTCGTGACCATTTAGATTTTAGCTGTTCGCGTTGATTTTCTTCTTGGTATTCAGTTATTTCATCGTATTCTTCATCGATTAAGTTTTTAACTTCCGCAGGTAATTCTAGTTTTGCAATTCTGCTTTCGTAGTATATTTTAACTGTAGTACCATCTTCTATTGCACGTGTCATATCATAGATATCAATATAGTCACCAAATACAGCTCGGGTATTTTTATCTGATAATTCAATAGGCGTCCCAGTAAACCCAATATATGAAGCATTAGGTAGACTATCTCGCATATATTTAGCATAGCCATATTTGACTTTTGCATCTGTTTTATCTTTATTTACAACTATTTCAGCATTAAATCCATATTGGCTTCGATGTGCTTCGTCAGCAATAACTATAACATTATGCCGATTGGTTAAAACTGGCATAGTGTCAGAATTATCTTCTGGACAAAATTTGTGTACTGTAGTAAATATAATTCCGCCTGATTCTCTATTTAGTAGGATTCGTAATTGGGCACGGTTAGTTACTTGTTCTGGGCTTTGCCTAAGAATACCACTACTTTTGGCAAAGGTGTTAAATAATTGCTCATCTAAATCGTTGCGATCAGTTATTACTACTATTGTTGGATTATTTAGTTCTTGTGATAAAACTAGTTTTCCAGTATAAAATGCCATAGATAAGCTTTTCCCAGAGCCTGTTGTATGCCATACTACGCCAGCTCTTTGGTCACCATTTATTTGAGACGCTTTGATAGTTGAACTAACAGCTTTATTAACCGCATGATATTGATGATAACTAGCTATTATTTTATAGATATTGTTTCCATCTGTTTGAAATAGTATGAAATGCTTTATCAAATCAAGGAAGATTTTTTTATCAAACACCCCACGAAGTAAAACTTCCAGCTGTGGAATTGCA
>CANEUJ010000132.1 GCA_947441745.1 Neisseriaceae bacterium
AACCTAAAACCACTGTTAACGGGTATGGCGTATTTGGGTTTTCACGACAATGTTCAGCATAATCAATCGCGCCTCCTCTATGGTGCAACCACCGCATAATTAATTTATTTTTGGCAATAACTTGCTGACGGTATATGCCTAGATTTTGGCGTTTTTTATGAGGCCCTCGAGTAACTACCAGCCCCCAAGTAATAAGTGGGGCAATATCATCTTTATGGCATCTCCATATCGGTAAAGTAGCTAAATCAACATCATTTTTATTGATAATTATCTCATGTACTGGTGCTTTATTTATAACCTTTGGAAGCATGTTATAAAGCTGTTTTAACATTGGCAGTTTGGCAAAAGCATCTTTAATACCTTTTGGGGGTTGTGGCTCTTTTAGATTAGCCAAAAACTCTCCAAGTTCGCGAAGCTCACTAACATCATCCTTACCCATAGCAAGAGCTACGCGCTTCACGGTACCAAATAAGTTTCCAAGAACAGGAATGCCACTACCTGAATCAAACAGTATAGCTGGCCCGCCATTATTAAGCACCTGAGTACAGAATTCTGCCATCTCAAGATCTGGAGATACATTTTGGTTTACCTTAACTAATTCACCAAGTTGTTCTAAATGGCTAATAAATTCTCTAAGATCACGGTACTGCATAAATCACCTAAATAAAACTATGAGTGGATATTTTAATCTGTTTTGTTACATACTATGTAAATTAATTTTAATCTTAAAATATTTTTTGTAACACTATACCTTGATATTTGGTACAATCTCTACTAAACATAAACATGGAGTTTTAGCATGCCTGATGATCTACAAATTTTTGACTTAGTGCTTTTTGGTGGCACTGGTGACTTGGTAACCCGAAAATTAATGCCAGCTTTATATCACGCCTACTCACACCAAACAATAAATCAAAATGGTAGATTTTTTGTAATTGGGAGGCGTGAAATGTCCAAAGAAGAGTATTGTAATTTTGCTTATGATAAGGCAATCAAAGCCAAAGAAACCATTGATGTAGAAAAATGGAATAAATTTTGTAATCAGGTTCATTACTATAAAATGGATGCCAATAATGAAAGTGACTATATTGGTTTAAGTTTACTCCTAAATCAAGAAATTACGAATATATTTTATTTATCTACTGACCCAGGCTTATTTAAGCCAATATGTCAAAATTTGGCAAATGCAAAACTAAATACTATACATTCTCGGATAGTATTAGAAAAACCATTAGGGCATAATCTAGCAACATCCAATGATATTAATAATTTTGTAGCTAAATTTTTTACTGAACAACAAATTTATCGCATTGACCACTACCTTGGTAAAGAATCCGTACAAAACCTAATGGCGATTCGCTTTGGAAATACTTTATTTGAAGCATTATGGCGTCGCCAATGGATTTCAAGTATTCAAATCACTATTGCAGAGAGCTTAGGGGTTGGTTCGCGTGGTGAGTTTTATGATACAACTGGTGCATTACGTGATATGCTACAAAATCATCTGTTACAGCTACTATGTATCGTTGCTATGGAGCCTCCATTCTCTCTTGATGCCGATACTATTCGTAATGAAAAACTAAAAGTACTCCAATCTTTAAAACCATTTACTGAAGAAACCGTACTAAATAACGTCATTCGTGGGCAATATAAAGCAGGAACTGTAAATAATGAAGAAGTCGTAGGTTATGCTGATGAAGAAAATATACCTAAAGATAGTAAGACCGAAACTTATGTAGCATTAAAGGCTGAAATCCAAAACTGGCGCTGGGCTGGGGTGCCGTTTTATCTAAGAACTGGAAAGCGTCTAAATAAACAGATGGCTGAAATTGTAATTCAATTTAAGGATATTCCGTGCAAAATATTCCCTCTAAATGCTAATAACTTTGCTAATCGTTTAATAATTAAATTACAACCTGATGAAACTGTACAGTTATACTTCTTAGCTAAACAACCAGGAGATACTAATGATTTACGCCCTGTTTATCTTGATTTAGATTTTCATAAAATGTTTACAACCAGAAGAACCGATGGATATGAACGTTTATTATTAGATATAATCAGAGGCAAACTTACACTATTTGTAAGGCGTGATGAACAAGAAGCTGCTTGGAAGTGGGTAGAGCCTATTTTGGATACTTGGAAACGTCTAAACTTCACCCCAAAAGTTTATGCGGCGGGAAGCTGGGGGCCGTCTTCAGCATCAGCACTTCTTGCTCGTGATGGTGAGTCATGGCATGAAGAGTTAATATAAATGAATAACAAATATTTATTATTAGTAGCAACTGCTGGTATTATTTTTACATCTTGTAGTTTATTTGGCAATACTAGTAATAGCTATCCAACGATACCATTACCTCCACAAAAGATTGATGAGAGCAACACAGTGGTAGCAGTGAAAGAAAGCTCTCCAAAATCAGGTTCTAGCACCCCCAAAAGCTCACCAGCTATAATCTACCAAGGCAAAAGAACCATACAGGAAGATAGATCTAACGGTACCGTAACCCAAATTAAGGTTGACAATGGTAACAACCTCCCTGATTACTATATGTACCCATCTCAACAACAAGATCTAAATACAAATAGCACTCCAGGTAAAGACCTGTCAACCCCAAGTTGGCAGATTAGCTGGTAAGGACAAGTTAGGGCATGGTTCCCAAACTCATTACGAAACAGCAAAAAGTTCGTGTTTGGGATGACGTTTTTTGGCTGTCATCCTCGACTTACGGATTCTGCTGTTTGAGTGTGAATCGAGGATCCATGCTCTTGTGCTAAACATGCTGTTAGGGCATGGATCCCAAACTCTTATCGAAACAGCAAAAAGTTCCTGTGTGGGATGACGTTTTTTGGCTGTCATCCTCGACTTACGGATTCTGCTGTACGGAGTGTGAATCGAGGATCCATGCTCTTGTGCTAAACATGCTGTTAGGGCATGGATCCCAAACTCATTACGAAACAGCAAAAAGTTCATTTTTGGGATGACGTTTTTTGGCTGTCATCCTCGACTTACGGATTCTGCTGTATGAGTATGAATCGAGGATCC
>CANEUJ010000133.1 GCA_947441745.1 Neisseriaceae bacterium
GTGCAGACTCGTCATTTGGTATTTGACGCAGAATCTCACCTGCATTATCAACTTGTTTTTTTGATGGAAGCATAAAATCTGTAATACCTTATTAACTTTATTCTTTTTTGTCTAACAAAATTTTCGACATATAAAATACAATTAACATTTTAGCATAATACTTGCTAAATTAGGAAGCTTCTTGCAGAAAATTTTAGAAAATAAATATGGTAACTTATTGTTTATTTTTTGATATCGCTACCTGAATCGGTAACATATGGTGCGGAAGAAGAGACTCGAACTCTTACGCCTCGCGGCGCTGGAACCTAAATCCAGTGCGTCTACCAATTTCGCCACTTCCGCATATGTGAGGTAAGAATATTACACTAATTAAAGAATTATTGCAATTATTTTTACAAAAAATTGCAATAATTCTGAAAATATTAATGTCTTAACTATGGATAAACCGCAATTGGAGCTAATTTTAATTTATTAATTATATTAGCTCCATGTGGTGATAAATTAATATATGGAGTAAGATCAGTCCCAGCAACCATTCCTTTATGATGTTTGCCACCCTTCCATGCTTCAACCTTAGATACATCATATACATTACCATTTAGTGCAACAAATGCACTATTCCCATTCTTGCCATCATGAGTTTTAATCTCTTTCAATGACATATGAGGGAGACTATTTGCCGCAAAAATATTTAAAGATATTCCCACTAATAATAAACTTAGAGAAATTTTAGCCATATTAACTCCTAATTAATTGCATTTTGTATTGTTAGATTATCAAAACAAATTGTCTCATTTTTTATAATCAACGTCTCATTAAAAAATAAGCTACCACTTTGAAAAATTAAATCCAAATGGTCACTTCCTGATTTTCCACCACCCAACCCTAGATGAAGCCCAACATGACGCTCTTCAAACCCAGCATTAATCCCACGAAGTTTAACAGCATAATTGGTACCTATACCAACCTCTTCGACAGTAGCATTAGAAGTATTATACTGAATATATTTTTTGAAATCAGTTATTAATCTAATATCATCACCAGCTACATCAACAATAATATTATCTTTAATAGTAAGGGTCAATGGCTCTTTTATAAGCCCATATTTAGGAGCCAAAGGAATTATACTTAAAAAACTACCAGTAAATTTCACAATACCATTTACTTTACCAAATGTAGCAATCTCTCCAGGAACCAAGTCCAAATTTCCACAACCACATACACTAGTCCATCTAGCATTAGCGACATCAACCTCTAAATTAGACCCAAGGTCATCACTATATCTAAGAAAATTAGATTCATTTGCTATATTCATTAGCTGATTATTTAGGTTTTGTAATTCACTTGGACACACCCCAAAAGCTTCATTAAAATAACTCCCATAGTCTTTTAAAACACATGACTTTTGCCAAAACTGCTTTAACTCAGAAATAATTTGTTGCACAATTACTGAACGTCCTAATGGTTGTTTATAATCACTATCATAAAATAAGATAAATAGATTGGAACTGGTAAGTGAGTTTTTAATTTGCTCTAGATTATTAACATCTAATTCCATACATTTTAAATGCAATTGAGGATTAAATATTGGGAAATCTTTACAAATATCATTTGCTATGTTGAAATATCTAGCAGAATATCCGATGAAAAGTGTACAGTCTGAGTTATATTGAGGATGATTTGTAATACATTTATAAAAATTTTGTAATGCTACTTTCAAATTATCACCTTATAAGATTAATTCACTACCAGTCTTCACTAATAGCGTTTTTTATATTATGCCCATAAAGCAGTGCCAAATACTACTACACGATCATTCAACATCATTTCTACGCCTGCATCTTCTACAGTTTCACCTAAGAAGTCATTAAGCTCAAGAGTTTCAACTATATTTTCTATTTTATTTTCCATTTTAATTTTCTTTCTAAAATTTAAATTAATACTAGATTTAAGTACATTATAGCTTATTGCTTAATATGAATTTTAACATATATTAATACAACACTCAAGATATTTAAAAAATATTCTTGAGTGTTTGCAAATATAATAAATTATTTAGTGTTGTATATCAAAACAGCCAAGCATCATTACCTTAGACCAAGCATTTACAAAATCATTGACAAATTTTTGCTCATTACCATTTTCTGCATATACTTGTGCTACAGCCTTAAGCTCAGAGTTTGAACCAAAGATTAAATCAACTGATGATGCTGTCCATTTAGGTGTATTTGCTTTTCTATCATAACCAATATATTTATCAGAAGTTTTTGACTTCTCCCATCTAGTTGACATATCTAATAGATTAACAAAATACGCATTATTCAGTTTACCAGGCGTTTCTGTAAATACTCCATCTTGAGAGTTTTTGTAATTTACATTTAGTGAACGTAAGCCACCAATTAATACTGTCATTTCAGGAATATTTAGATTAAGCATACTAGCTTTCTCAATCAATGCTTGAGGTAACAAGTTAGTATCAATACTACCATCAGTATAGTTTATAAAACCATCTGATTTAGTTTTAAGTTGATTAAATGAGCTCACATCAGTTTGCTCTGCTGTAGCGTCAGTTCTGCCTGCTACAAAAGGCAAATTTGCTATATATCCAGCACTCTTAGCCGCCATCTCAATTGCAGCATTACCACCTAGAACAATCAAATCAGCTAATGATACTTTTGTACCATCTTTTTTACTATTATCAAAATCATTCTGAATAGATTTTAACTTAGCAATAACTTTTTGAATATGTTCTGGATCATTCATATCCCAGTCTTTTTCAGGAGCTAATGCTATTCTTGCTCCATTAGTTCCACCGCGATAGTCAGTTTTACGATAGTTTTCAGCTGAAGCCCACGCTGTTCTAACTAAATCTTGATTTGATATACCTGAGCCAAGAATTTTTGCTTTTAACTCAGCAATATCAGCTTGAGTTACTTGTTTATAATTAGCTTTTGGCACTGGATCTTGCCAATTAAAATCATCACTTGGAATCCAAGGTCCGATATATCTTGA